>NZ_AKJO01000065.1:0-23861 GCF_000282295.1 Pseudomonas sp. GM33 | reverse complement strand
TCGAGTCTCGTTTCCCGCTCCATATTTAACGAAAACGCCGCTCATTGAGCGGCGTTTTTGTTTGCGCGTAAAAAACCGAATCAACTGCTGAGGCTCTGTACAAGGCTTTCGAGCGCGTCAGTGGTTGCTTCATCCTGTACCCGTTGCACAGTTGCAGTCGCTCTGATTTGTCGTGCCAGGCGGTATTCGCTGGGCGTGCAGTTTGCGAACTGCTTGAAGGCACGAGCGAAGTAGGAAGGATCCTTGAAGCCGGCCTCATAGCCGATGCTGGTAATCGGCATCTGGCTGTTGTCGAGCAGTTCTTTGGCGAAGTTCATGCGCTTGTCCAGGATGTAATCCGTGAAGCCAAGTCCATTGGCTTCCTTGAACAGGCGGCTGAAGCGAAATGTCGTCATGCCGCAGCGCTGCGCCAGGTCCCTCTGATCGATGCTGTCACGAAAGTGCTGTTCGATGTACAGCATGACGCTGTTCAGTGCCTGGTGTTTTTGGTGGCCTGAGGTCAGCCGGATGCTGTCCGGCAGGGTCGGGGAGTGTTCGATCTGCGAAGATTTGTCCTGGCCGTTGGCATTTCGGCGCAGCTCGCAGAGCTGCAGCACCGCCGTCAGGTAACGTTTCTTCTCGGTGGTCGAGAACGGGAGCACCATGTATTCCCAGACGCTGGAGCGCATGGCCCATACCGCCAGTTCCTCCGAGTGCTGCACGGTGAACATGGTGATCGGGATGGTAGGGGTGGTGCGTTTGATCTCCAGCAATAGCTTCAAACCTGGAGTGTCGGGGCGATCAAAATGGATGCAGATCATGTCTGCCTGTTCCCCGATGGGCAGCACGGAGTTTTTTGCCAGTTTGCAGTCGCAGGCATCCTCGAACTGCGTGACGAGTTCTTTCGTGGACCGATCATGAGTCAGATCGAACCATAGGAGCGATGGCCTTTTGGTCAAATTGGACGTCATGTCTCTACTCTGGTGGTTCTAGTGACTCTCATCGCCAGTATTGCCAATGTGCCATCAAACTTGCAGATTTAATCCTGATAGAAAATACGATTTTTAGTTCTTTTCCCTCTATGGGTTATCTGGACGGCAGTTCCGGGCGATTATTTGCTTGTGTCTCGTCGAAAAAGCCGGGTTTAACCGCCTGTCGCTTGTGAATCAATGGCGATTGCCTTTGCGTTTCAATGCCTTGTTTACCCCTCCCGTTACTGCTGCAAAGGTCAATGCTGCGTATTGGCCGCCCCGCAAAAAAGTCCTAGCGATGTGCAAAATCTTCCTAACGCCCATGCCTTGCTCCTGACTAGGGTTGCACTCAGGCAGCGCAGAAAGTACTGCCTCAGAAAAAACAACATTCGAGTGAGGTGGGCAAAATGATCATGCAAACAATCAAGACTTCGGTAGTGAAGTTCGTCAAAGACGAAGATGGTCTGACCATTGTGGAGTATGCGGTGGCGGGGGGGATGATTACGGTTGCTGTTGCCACTATGTTCGGTCTTTTGGGCGACGAGGTGCTCCTCAGGATCACAGCCCTGTGCAATGCGGTCAAAGATGGTGTCTGCTCATAAGAGTAAATCACGGTGGGGATACGCGCCATGTCCATGGATTTGCTGGTGTCGACTGCTTTACTTCTAGGACTATTGGGCGTGGCGGTGGTGAGCGATCTGCTTCGCCACCGTATCCCCAACACGCTGGTTCTGTTGGGCCTTGCCCTGGGATTGGCCGGTCAGACCTATTCAGGTGGTGTCAGCGGATTGGGTGACAGCCTGCTGGGCATCCTGATTTGTTTTGGGGTGTTTCTGCCCATGTACGTCTCGGGTGGCATGGCTGCCGGCGACGTCAAGTTAATGGCCATGGTCGGCAGTTTTTTACCGTTTCCTTTTGCGTTGTGGGCTGCCTTGTTCAGCCTGATAGCCGGTGGCGTGTGCGGCTTTTTGATCGTGCTGGTTCGCGGTCAACTGCGTCAGACCTTGGGACGTTATTGGCTGATTCTGAGGGCGCAAGCTTATCTGGCGCCGACTTCAGATGAAGTAGCCGGCAAGCCTTTCCCTTACACGATTGCAATCTTGATAGGCACTTTGAACAGCGTCTACTGGCAACTTGTTGCCGGTGGATTGGGAGGTTAGTCATGCACGTCATCGTCGATAGTGATGCCTACCCCAGCGATCGGGGAGCGGTGCAACGGCTGGCTCCGCAGCCCTGTACTATCCGCGAAACTGGCCTGACGGACAGTTTTCTCGGCGAGTTGGTGTGCAAGCATTTACACGACGCCGGTGTGTTGGACATGTCGCGGCTGGTGGACCGTCTGGCGCTGACCGGCGCGGTACTTGAAGAGGTCCTGGCGTTTTTGCGCAAGGATGGCCGTGTCGAAGTGCTGGGCCAGGTGAGTCAAACGGGCGGGCAGATGCTGCGTTATGGCCTGACCGAACGTGGTCGCAGTGCCGCCCGTGATGCACTGTCGCGCAGTGGTTACATCGGTGCAGCACCGTTTCCGGTGAGCACCTACCGGTCCCTGATCAAGCTACAGACCATTCACCATGGTCGCATCAACGCCAACGATATGCGCAATGCCCTGGCTGGCGTTGTGCTCACGGAGGAGATGCTCGATCAATTGGGTGTGGCGATGAACTCCGGGCGCGCAATCATGATTTATGGCCCCGCGGGTACCGGCAAGACTTATGTCAGCAGTCGGCTGATCCGTTTGTTCGCCGAGGCCATCTGGATCCCCCATGCCATCGTCATCAACGAGTCGGTGATCGAGATCTATGACCCGCAGGTGCATCAGCGGCTCGATGACAACGTTCAGCAGAACACTCTGATGCTCAATGAAGGCATCGACCGTCGTCTGCTGTGCTGCAAACGCCCGATCGTCATCACGGGCGGTGAGTTGAGTATGGAACAGCTGGACGTTCGCTATGACCCCTTCACCCGTCAATACCAGGCCGCCTTGCAGCTCAAGGCCAGCAATGGCCTGTTCATCATCGACGACATGGGGCGTCAGCGCATGGCCCCCGCCGAACTGTTGAATCGCTGGATCGTCCCGATGGAAGAGAAGCGTGACTTTCTCAACCTGGGCGGCGGTCGGCATTGTGAGCTGCCGTTCGATCTGATTCTGGTGTTTTCCACCAACCTCAATCCCCTGGAATTGGCCGATGAGGCCTTCCTTCGCCGGATTGGCTACAAGCTGCAATTCGGTTACCTGAAGCCCGAGCAGTACGAAAAGATCTGGCGTCAGGAAAGCGAGCGTCTGGGCATTTCCTATGACCCGCTGCTGGTGCGTTATGTACTGCAAAGGCTTTATGCAAGTGAAGGCATGCCCCTGGTGCCTTGCCATCCCCGCGATCTCCTTAACATGGCACTCGATCGCCAGCGTTATATAGGCGGTTCCGGACCACTGTCACCGAAAGAGTTGGAATGGGCCTGGCACAACTACTTCGTCCAGCTCGACTTTCTTTGATGCGGAGATACTGACATGAGCTCTCGTACTCTTACCTTGATAGGCGTTTCCCTGGTCATGGGCCTTGGGGCTGCATGGATGGCCGACTCCTGGCTGAGCGCGCGGCTCAATGCCAGCCCGGATGACCACCTTCGAAGCGTGGTGGTTGCCACGGTAGAGATTCCATTCGGGCAGATGGTCGAGGCCCAGCAGGTCACGACCGTACGCATGCCCATGGATACGATCCCGGACGATGCCTTCGATGCCAGTGAAAAAGCCGTGGGCAAGATCGCAACCTTCGACATTCTGCGGGGCGACATCGTGCGCGGTGCGCGTCTGAGTGAGCACCTGGGGGGCAGTACCCTGGCTTCCTTGATTGCTCCTGACAAACGCGCCATATCGGTACGGGTGGACGACGTGGTGGGCGTGGGCGGATTCCTGTTGCCGGGTAACCGGGTCGATGTACTGGCGACCAAAACCACCAGTGCCGGCAGTAACAGCGCCACGTCCAGGACCATTCTTGAGAACTTGCGGGTGTTGGCGGTGGATCAGACCGCGGGCACCGACAAGACCCAGCCGGTAGTGGTGCGCGCAGTGACCTTGGAGATGTCGGCCGCTGAAGCGGAAGCCCTGGTCACGGCGCAGACGGAAGGCAAGTTGCAACTGGCGCTGCGTAACCCGCTGAACCTCGAGAAGAAAGCGGTGGTCGTTGCGCCTGCTACGCCTGTTGCCCCGGCTATGGCTGTGGCCACCGCCGAGGCGCCAAAACGTGTGGTACAGCGCAGCGGCAGCGAGGGTGGCAGGGCTATCACCATCATCCGCGGAATCGAAGCCAAAGAAATCAGAATTCGCTGACAGGGTGCAAAAGGTGCCTGGGCACCAGGGTATTGGCGGAGCCGATCCGGATCAGTATCGGCAATCGAGGGCTTGATGATGAATCTTCGTATTCAGCGGCCGTTCACTTCGACGCCAAGGCGCCAGGAAGGATCGGTGAGTGCATTGATGGTGATCGCGTTGGCGGCGATGGGCATGATGGCAGCGTTGGCTCTGGACGGCGGGCATATGCTGCTGAACAAAACGCGCTTGCAGAATGCGGTGGACGCCGCCGCCCTGAGTGGTGCCAAAACCCTGAGTCAGGTGGCGGTTGGCGCCAACAGTGCCAGCACGACGCGTACCGCCGCGCTCAATACGCTGGTACAGAATGCCAATGCCACGGGCAACAACGAGTTGGCCACGGCTGTCGGTGGCAATCCAGGTGCATTTGCGGTGGTGGAATTGGCAAGCAGCGTCTATGGCCCGTTCTCCTATCCCGGGCCGGCGGATGCCAAGTATGTTCGGGTATCGGTACCGAGCTATAGCCTGACGGGATTTTTCTGGAACTTCGCCCAGGCATTCGGCCCTGGCGACCTGGGAGCCAAAGCGGTGGCGGCGATTGCCACCGCTGGCCCAAGCCCTACCAGTCCCTGCGATCTTGCGCCTTTGATGGTCTGTGGCAACCCGACTCAATATAACCCGGCGGCCGGCATGTTCTGGGGCTTTCAATATGGTGATTTGCAGGTTTTGAAAACGGCGGCCGGCAATTCGTCGCCCATTGGTCCAGGCAACTTTCAGTTGCTCGATTTTGGCTCGGGAGGCAATGCGGTCAGGGAGGAGATGGCCGGAGGCGGCAAGGTCTGCCGCAATGTGGGAGACAACGTCACGACAGAGCCTGGCAACAAGGTCGGCCCTGCGTCTCAAGGCCTGAATACGCGCTTCGGCATCTACAACGGCCCGGTCAGTGCCTCGGCCTATCCGCCGGATCTGGTAACCACGTCCAGTAACCCCGCCATCACTGACGACGGCACAGGCCCGAAGTACCAGGGACAAACCGTCACCTCGAACAATGGCACTCTCACGGCGGGCGGCAAGGCGATACTGGACTACAACGACTGGCGTGCGAGCGTTGCCGCATGTGTCGCTGGGTCCGGCAGTGGTTGTGAGAGCAATGGGGTGTTCGAGCGCCGGATGCTGAAAATCGTGGTGGGCAACTGCACCGGTAAACAGGGCGGTTCAACTTCGATCCCGGTCCTCGGTTTTGGCTGTTATTTCGTGGTGCAGCCCATGGATGGCGGCGGCAAGGATGCGGAGATCTTCGGCCAGTTCGTGATGGAGTGCGAAGGCGACAACGTGGCTGGCCCCTCACCGTCAACCGATTCCGGCCCGCAGATCATTCAGCTGTACAAAACCTATCTCAACGGCAGCGGTACTCCGAGCACTGACTCGTAGGGGGCGTCATGAGACTTCATGGATTTAAACATCGGCAGCGCCAGCAAGGCTTGGCCATGGTGGAATTCACCCTCGTCCTGCCGGTGTTGCTGCTGCTGTTGCTGGCCTTCGGTGAGTTCGGCCGCATGCTTTATCAGTACAACGTCCTGCTACAGGCCAGCCGCGATGCCGACCGTTTCGTCGCCAGCCAGGCCTGGAACTCGACGCTTGGTGCGATCACTCTTAGTAACACGCTGCAGACCCAGACGAAAAACGTTGCGGTATATGGCGTGCCCGCCAACACCGGGACCGCTGTGGTGTCAGGGCTGACGACTGGCAACGTGGTCGTCGCCGCAGTGGGCACCGACCATGTGCGGGTCACCATCACTTACACGTTCTGCCCGGTGATTGGCGCTGGCAATTGCGCCGGATCGATTCCCGGTTTTTTTGGTAATCAGATTGCACTGGGCATTCCGCTGGTTGCCACTACCGTGATGAGGGCCCTGTGATGAATAGAAAACACATGCGCGGCACCTATACGGTGGAGTTCGCTATCGTTGGTCTGCTGGTGTTCACGCTGTTGTTCGGCGTAGTGGAAATGGGCCGCCTGTACTTTACGGTCAATGCGCTGGATGAAGCCGTGCGCCGTGGTACGCGCCTGGCGGCGGTGTGCAACATCAGCGATGAGGTGGTATTGCAGCGGGCGATCTTCAACGCGGCGGGGGATGCAGGTAATAGCCAGCTGATCGGCGATCTGGCCACCACCCACCTGACGCTGAGCTATCTGGACGTCAATGGTGCTCTGGTGGCCAACCCTGCTGACACTGTCAGCGCCAATGGCTTTCGTGCCATCCGCTATGTCCGGTTGAGTCTGCAAAACTTCGTTTTCAATCTGTTCATTCCCGGGTTCGGCGTGCCCATTACCTTGCCTGAATTCAGGGCAACGTTGCCACGCGAAAGCCTCGGGCGTCATTCCGATTCCGGGGAGATCACGCCATGCTGAACACCAAGGATACCCCGCTCTCCAGTTCGACCGGCAAAGCCGGGCTCAGGTTGCTGATCAGCAGCCGAGATGCCACGTCGTTGCGCGATCTGCAGAGCGTCTGCCAGCGCATGCCCAGCCTGGAGGTGAGCACTCGCCTGGTGAGCAATGGGCATGTCGACCCGCTCTACGGTCTGGACCGGATGCCTGATCTATTGCTGTTGCGCGTTAGCCACCTGTGGCGCGAGGAGCTGTCGGCACTGTTGCAACGTCCGGCCCATGAGCGTCCGCCGATGTTGGTGTGTGGGTTGCTGAGCGAGCAGGAAGGCATGCGCCTGGCGATGCAGGCCGGCGCCCGTGACGTGCTGCCAGAGCCCGTCGCCGAGACGGAACTGGTCGCCGCCTTGAATCGGCTGGTCATGGAGGTTCGGACTGGCAGCGGGACAGAGGGGAAATTGCTCGCCGTGATCAGCGCCAAGGGCGGATCCGGCGGCACCATGCTGGCTTGCAACCTGGCTCAGCAGCTGAGCATGAAGGGTGGCAGTACCCTGTTGCTGGATATGGACCTGCAATTTGGCAGCGTGACGCATTACCTGGATGTGGCGCAAACCCACAGCCATCTTGAGGTGTTGCATCAGATCGACGGCATGGACAGTGTTGCGCTACGGGGTTTTTGCAGTCACTTCAGCCCGACCTTGCATGTGCTGGGTGGCCGGGCCGGAGAGCTGTGTCTGCCGCAGGATGCCCAACCCGAACAACTTGATACCCTGATGCAGTTGGCCCGCGCCAGTTATGACTGGGTAGTGATCGATCTGCCACGGCAAATCGACCACCTCACCGGCTCCGTACTGGAACAGGTGGATCGGGTCTACGTGGTGGTGCAGCAGAGCGTCAGCCATCTGCGCGATGCCAGCTCCCTGGTGCGGATTCTTCGCGAAGACCTGGGTGTGCGTGGGGATCAATTGCAGATAGTGGTCAACCGCTATGACAAGTCGGCAGCGGTCAGCCTCAAGGATATCGGCGAGGCGCTGCGCTGCACGAACCTGTCGAAATTACCCAACGACTTCAACCTGGTCAGCCAGAGTCAGAACACTGGCGTGCCGTTGGAGCTGCATGCTCCGAAGGCGGCGATCACCGCTGCCCTGCGCAACGTGGCCGATGACCTGGTCGGCAATCAGATGGCTGGAAAAAAAGGCGTGTTCAAACGCGCCTTCAACCGTTTTTTCGGGGGGTGACCCATGATCAGCGACTTTCGTAACCGCTTGCGCAAACAGTCCGGTAAACCCGCCCCGTCGCTGGCTAACCAGCCGGGTGACGACCTGCCGGATCCGGCAGAGGAAATAATGGCGTGGGAACGTGCAACGCCGGACGTTCTTTACGAAACCAGAAGTCAGGTCACCCCGGTGGAAGCCGAGTGGCGAGAAAAGATCTACCAGCAGTTGCTCAAGGTCATGGACCTGTCCTTGCTGGACTCCCTGGAACAGGCTGAGGCCACGCGGCAGATTCGCGATATTTGCCAGCGCCTGCTCGACGAGCATTCGGCACCGGTGAGTACTTCCAGCCGCCAGTTGATCATCAAGCAGATCACCGATGAGGTGCTCGGCCTTGGCCCCCTGGAGCCATTGCTGGCCGATCACAGCGTGTCCGATATTCTGGTCAACGGCTTTGCCTCGGTGTATGTCGAGCGCTTCGGCAAGCTGCAACGCACCGATGTGCGCTTTCGCGATGATCAGCATTTGCTGAACATCATCGACCGCATTGTTTCCAGCCTGGGGCGGCGAATCGACGAGTCCTCGCCCTTGGTGGACGCCCGGCTCAAGGATGGTTCGCGGGTCAACGCGATTATCCCGCCGCTGGCCATCGACGGCCCGAGCATGTCGATTCGGCGCTTTGCAGTGGACCTGCTCAATACCGACAGCCTGATCCAGGTGGGGACGTTGACCCCGGCCATTGCCCTGCTGCTCAAGGCGATAGTGCGTGGGCGCTTGAACGTGCTGATTTCCGGCGGTACCGGCAGTGGCAAGACCACCATGCTCAATGTCCTGTCCAGTTTCATTCCGCACAACGAGCGGATCGTCACCATCGAGGACTCGGCCGAACTGCAGCTGCAGCAGCCCCATGTGGTGCGCCTGGAAACCCGGCCTTCGAACATCGAGGGGCGCGGCGAGGTGAGCCAGCGGGAGTTGGTGCGCAACAGCCTGCGGATGCGTCCGGACCGCATCGTGATCGGTGAAGTGCGCGGCGTCGAGGCGCTGGACATGCTGACGGCGATGAACACCGGCCACGACGGCTCGTTGACCACGATCCATGCCAACACCGCGCGTGATGCGTTGGGGCGGGTCGAGAACATGGTGTCGATGACCGGGGCGACCTTCCCGATCAAGGCCATGCGTCAGCAGATCGCTTCGGCCATCGATGTGGTGATCCAGCTGGAGCGTCAGGAGGACGGCAAGCGCCGCCTGGTCAGCGTGCAGGAAATCAACGGCATGGAAGGCGAGATCATCACCATGACCGAAATCTTCTCCTTTGCGCGTCATGGCATGGGCGAAAACGGCGAAGTGCTGGGTGATTATCGGCCCAGCGGCATGATCCCCGCCTTCCGCGATGTGCTGGCCAAGCGCGGCATCGAGTTGCCGCTGACGATGTTCAGACCTGAGTGGATGGAGGCACGGCAGTCATGAACAATATTCCTGGTGAATTCATTCTGATGTTCCTCGGCATGGTGTTTATCGCCGTCTTCCTCTTGTCCCAAAGCGTGGCGGTGCCGGTGTTTGGCGAGGCTGGCAAGATGCGCAAGCGCATTCGTGCTCGCTTGCATGTATTGGAGAAAGCCAACAATCAGCCCAACATGCAGACCGTGTTGCGACAGAAATACCTGACGCGTTTGTCGCCCCTGGAGGCCAGGCTTGAACAGCTGCCCTTGATGGAGGTATTGACGCAAATGATTGAGCAGTCCGGGCACGAATACCGGGCCTACCGGGTATTGCTGCTCGGGCTGGTGCTGGGGGGCTCGACGGGTATTTTGATCTGGATGGTCTCGTCAGTCTGGTGGATGGCGCTGGTGGCGGGTTTCGCGATTTTCTGGTTACCCATACTGAAAATCTCTTACGACCGTGGCAAGCGTTTCGCTGAGTTCGAGGAAGGCCTGCCGGATGCGCTGGATGCCATGTGCCGCGCTCTGCGCGCCGGGCACCCATTCAACGAAACCCTGCGCCTGGTGGCCGAGGAGCACAAGGGGGCGGTCGCTCATGAGTTTGGCCTGACCTTCGCCGATATCAACTATGGCAACGATGTACGTCGGGCCATGCTTGGCCTGCTGGAGAGAATGCCCAGCATGACGGTGATGATGCTGGTGACCTCGATCCTCATCCATCGTGAGACCGGCGGCAATCTCACCGAGGTGCTGGAGCGTCTGAGTCGCCTGATCCGCGGGCGATTTCGCTTTCAGCGCAAGGTCAAGACCTTGTCGGCCGAAGGGCGGATGTCGGCCTGGATACTGGTGGCCATTCCCTTCGTGCTGGCAATAGCGATCCTGGTTACAAGCCCCAAGTACCTGCCTGTGCTGATCAATGATCCTCTAGGACACAAGCTGATCATCGGGGCTTTCTGCGCCATGTTGATCGGGATTCTCTGGATACGCAAAATTATCCGGATTCAGGTTTAAGCGGTATTCGCTACCGGGAGGTACAGGTCATGGACTTTTTACTCGGATTGTTCAGTCGGGTCACGGGGAACGAGGAGATGGCGCGCCTGTTGTTCCTCGGTGCGATCGGTTTCAGTACGGTGCTTGCGGTCGTCGCCGTGATCTTGCTGATGCAGGGGCTTCAGGACCCGGTGCAGCGCCGTCTGGCGTTGATCAAGCGTGGCCATTTAGGCAATTCGACCGGACAGGAAGCTCCGGGTAACCTGCAACTGTTACTGGAGCGAGTCGGCCAGCGTTTTGCCCCGGCCGAATCGACTCAGGCGTCTGCCACCAAGACTTTGTTGACGCATGCGGGCTACCGTTCCTCTTCGGCGGTGCAGATGTACTGGGCGGTGCGCTTGCTGTTACCACTGGTGTTGGTCGGTATTGCGTTGCTACTGTTGCCGATGATTCCCAAAATGTCCCTGAACATGGGGCTGCTGTTGGTGGTCATGGTGGCCGCTATCGGATGGTTGGTGCCAGCGCTGTATGTCGGCAAGCGCAAGCAAATGCTACAAGGTCGGCTGCGTGCCGCGTTTCCGGATGCACTGGATCTGATGGTGGTCTGTGTGGAGTCGGGCCTGGCCCTGCCCACGACCATCGAACGGGTGGCTGAGGAGATGTCAGTCAGTCAGGTCGAACTGGCTGAAGAACTGGCCCTGGTCAATGCGCAAATCCGTGCAGGCATTTCCAGCACCGAGGCGCTCAAGCAATTGGCCGCGCGTACCGGGCTGGAGGACATTCAAGGATTGGTCAGTCTACTGGCGCAAAGTATCCGTTTCGGCACCAGCGTGGCCGACACTCTGCGCATCTATGCTGATGAATTCCGTGACCGGCGTACGCAGGCTGCCGAAGAGGAGGGGGCGAAAATCGGTACCAAGCTGATATTCCCACTGATTTTCTGCCTGTGGCCGAGCTTCTTCCTGGTCGCCATCGGCCCTTCCCTGATCGGCGTGCTCAGAACATTCGGGTGAGGAGGTAAACGGGCGGGGCTGTCGAGCAAGATGGCCTCGCCACCCGAGCTTGATCTGTACTTTCCTGCCATAGGTTTACACATCCCCTGAATGAGCTGCCGAAGGCTGCGATCTTTTGATCTTCCTGCGATATCACGATCGCTTAAAGTCAAAAGATCGCAGCCTTCGGCAGCTCCTACGGGGTAATCCGTCCAGGGATGGATAATGCGTAGATGTCACTGCTTTCCTGCACACGACATCAAGCCCGGCTTTGCAGCCAGGCCACTCTGAAATACGCCAGAGGCTGATCACCCATCGACATGCCTCAGTTGCCGATGGTCATTTGTCCCGCTGAATCCTGGTCATAAAATTCCGGAATCGGGAAGTTAAAGCTGTTCAGCCAGCGCTGCATGGCCAGGTCACGTTCGGTGGCCGAAGCGGTTTGCAGGTGAGGGGAGGCAACCACACCGCGAATCTGCAGCTGCAACCACTGCTCGGTGCCTTGTTGATACGGCGAAGAAGGGCCCGGCTCAATGGCCCAGGCAGTGGTGGACAGGCAAGCCATGCACCCGATCAACAGCCTTTTGGTCTTCATCTCGAGTCCTCGTACGTTCTACTTGTTCGCACTGGTAGAGGCATCGGCTACCTCAGTCTTGCGATTGCCATCGGTAGCCACCACTTTTCGGGCGGAAGCCTTGAGTTTTTCCGCGCGGGTTTGGGCCTCTACGACTTGCTTGGGGCTCAAGTCGGCGCGGGTCACGAGTTCGGCAGCCGCCTTCCAGTTATCCTGGTAGATCAGCAGCGTCACCATATTGAGTGCCGCCAGTGTGTTTGCCTGCTTGAGCTCCATGGCCGTCATGAACTCAAAGCGTGCTTCAGGGATCCGTCGCTGATTGAGGTAGACGACCCCCAGGTCATTTCGCATCTTGTCGTCGGTGGGGGCCATCTTCACCGCACGCTCAAGGTGAATGGCAGCGGTGGCGTTATCATTTTTGGCGGCGGCCAACTGACCCAGGCCATGTTCCCCTTCAGCCGCCAGACAGGTGCCGAGCAAGCTTTCGTACAACGGCTGCGCGTCGCCGCTACGCCCCATCAAGCGCAGCACCCGAGCCTTGCGCAGGCGAACCTGGACCACGCTATCGGGCAAACCTTCCAGATTCGCCAGGCTGGCATACAAACGGCCTTCTTCGGCCATGTTGTCGGCCAGGTTCAGGGCCAGTTCTTGCTCCGAGCCGGGCTTGGCACAGCTACCCGGTCGCGAAGGCATGCCATTGCTGGCACAACCTGCGAGCATTAATGTCGCCGCTATTGCAATGACTGCTTTCATTGAATGTCCTCTGGCTACAACAGGTTGAACGCCTGGCCAATGGCAGCACAGCTGGCCCGGCAAGCGTTCAAAGTCACCGTTACGAGTGAGGGCGAGGTCAGTGCGGTTCAGGCTGCGTTTCATTGCGAGAGTCCGCTGAGACTGTCGAAGTCACCATTTTCCAGGAAGAACATGCGGTAGAAATTCGGGTCGTAATTGCGCAGCTGTTCGCCAGGCAATGTCGGTAGTTGTGCATTGGCAGCCAGTGGCTGGACCAGATGCGGAGTGACGATCATCAGCAGTTCGCGCTCTTCACGGTTGATGGTGTTGTCGCGGAAAAATGCGCCCAGAATCGGGATATCGCCCAACCCCGGAAACTTGTTCACCTGGGAGTCGTTGTGGGTGCTGATCAGGCCGCTGATGACGAAGCTTTCGCCGTCGGCCAGGGAGATGCTGGTATCGGTACGGCGCACGGTCAGGGCCGGGACAACCGTGCCGGCGATGCTCACAGCGTTGGTGAAATCCAGTTCACTGACTTCCGGCGCCACCTTCAGTGCGATACGGTTTTTCCCGACGATGGTAGGCGTCAGGGTCAGGCGTATACCGAACTCCTTGTACTCGATGGACACGTTATCGCTGCCTGAACTTGGCACCGGAATTGGTACTTCACCGCCGGCCAGGAAGCTCGCACTTTGCCCGCTGAGTGCAACCAGGCTTGGTCGCGCCAGGGTGTAGGCGAAACCGCTGCCTTCCAGCGCGTTGATCGCCACCAGGGTACTGCCGGTAGCAAACGTGAGGTTGAACTGGTCGTTTCTCACCGGTATCGCCGGCGTGACTATGCCGCCGATGGTGGGCAAGGTTCTCGGCGAGCCGAACAGCCAGTTGCCCCGGACGCCGAAAATCGAGGCGGAGGCTTCCTTGAGCTTGGTCCGGCTGACTTCAACGAAGCGGACATCGGTCTGCACCTGGCTCGGCAGCAACGGGTCGTCGGAAGGCACCGACGGCACGCTGGTCAGCGCCGACGTGGCCCTGCCCTTGACGAACACCATGGCTTGGCGCGGTGTTTTCGAACAGGCGGTCCAGACCATCAGGCTGGTGGTCCCCGGCGCAATGCCCGTGAGTATGAACGCGTTGCTGCCGCTGGGTTGCACGTCGGCAATTTTCGGGTCACCCACCGCCAGTTGCGTTACCGGAACGGGGCTGCGCAGTTCATTCTGCAGTCCCTGACCGACCTCGTACGTTGTCGGCCAATTGTCCAGTTGCGGACAATTGGCCGGCGCGGCCTGAGCGGCTTCTACGCTGAGGCCCATCCAGAGCAGGCCATGGAAAAATCGCTTGAACGTGGGCGCGGTACGAAGGCTCATTAAGTACATCCTCACTGGATAGACCGTCTTTAGGCGGACTGAGTTGTCTCGGATCACTTCACGGGGATCGGACTATCCCCCCAATGCGCCAGACCACTCATCCATGGCCCAGGCGTTATTCCTTGCGTGCTTAATATGAGCGGCCGCCATTCGCTGATCTGGCTGGATAGCGAGCGACCTTTGCTGAAACGGTTTTCAATGATCCGGTGACCCGGGCTGCCGGCAAGAGCGATACTCGCGGCATGGACGGCGCTGTCCGCTGTCCTGATTTCCCCTGAAAGTTATCGGCAATGCAGCTACAGAGCCGGAAAACGCCTGCCAGGATCATAGTGAGGTAACTCCTTTTGCCAATCCGCTATCTGATCACTGAAGCTAACGTGGAAATTCGAGCCGTTATGACTTCTTATGGTTTGACATTAGTTCAATCAAGCCAAAGTGCCATGAGTGAAAGGAAAACTATTGGTGCAAAAATTGGAGACTGGTGGACAGGCAGGGGCTTAGCGCAGCGCGCTTGCCGGATGTTGACGAGGTGTACTGAAGCAAAAAAAGGCCCGCCAGTATGACTGGGCGGGCCTTTTGCGTTCCGGGCAATGTTTGCATCGATAAAATCAGGCGTCTTTCACGACCCCACCACGAACACCCAGTGTTCAGTCCACGTGATAGTGGACGGACAGCGTGCCTTTTTTCTGCGAAAGGGAGGCGATGGTGACCGCGCCCAAATCCTTCAAGCTGCGTACATGGGTACCGCCACAACCGTAAGCGGGCAGGTCACCGAAGCCGATTTCCCGGGCGCCTTCGCGCAGTGAGGTCAGGCGCGGCAGGTCGTGGTCGATCCACTGCCCGATGCCATGCTCGATGACCTGGGCCTCGACGTCCTGCGCTGACTTGCCCGGCTGGAATTGCACACGGCCTTCACCTGGCCAGTGATGCGCCTTGATCGGCATCCAACCCATGGCCTGGACAAAGTGGCCGATCAAATGGCCAGCCGAATGCATGCGTGTGTTGAACCGCCTGCGTTGTTCGTCGACGCGGATTGGCGTCATGCCGGTTTTTACCGGCTGATCGACAAAATGGATGATCCGCTCGGGATCCTGGACCACACGCAGCACCTGGCTTTCGCCAATCCAGCCAGTGTCGCAAGGCTGTCCACCGCCTTGGGGGTGGAACAGGGTCGCGCGCAAGACCACGGCAAACTCGTTTTCGTGGGGGGTGCATTCCAGGACTTCCACGTTGGCCTTGAGCTCATCACTATGGAAAAAAAGGCGCAGCGTCATATTGCGGGCTCGTATTGGTAATCGGTTTCTATTATAGAAAGCCGGTAAATACGTGATAATCCGGGCAAACATCAAAGGACTGTTGCGTTGTGAGCATAAATCTTCCACTGCCGCTGCTCGGTGAAATGGCAATTTTCGTCAAGGTTGTCGAGACGGGCAGTTTCTCCGAGGCCGCTCGTCAGTTGGGCTCCTCGCCCTCGGCGGTCAGTCGCAGCATTTCGCGCCTGGAGAAGGCACTCGCCACCCGGTTGCTGCAACGAACCACGCGTAAGCTGCGTCTGAGCGATGGTGGCGAGGAGGTGTTCAAGCGGTGCCAGGAAATGGTCAATGCCGCGCGGTCAGTGATGGAAGTCAGTGGTCAGTTCACCGATGAACCCGAGGGGCTGGTGCGTATCAGCGTGCCGAAAGCGGTGGGCCGGATCGTGATTCACCCGCACATGCCGGAGTTCTTGCGGCGTTATCCCAAGGTGGATGTGGAGCTGTTGCTTGAGGACCGCCAGGTCGATTTGATCGACGATCATGTCGACCTGGCGATTCGCATCACCGATCGGCCGCCTGCGGGTCTGGTGGGGCGGCAGTTGCTGACCATCGATCATATGCTCTGCGCCACTCCGCAGTATCTGGCCGAGCACGGGACGCCGACTCATCCCCATGACTTGCTCAATCACAGTTGCATTTACCTGGGCGAAACACCCAGCGACGCACGCTGGAAATTCAAGAAAGGCAGCAAGACGGTAACCGTGGGTGTGCGCGGGCGATATGCCGCCAATCACACGGGCGTACGTTATGGCGCGGTGTTGCAGCACATCGGGATTGGCAGCCTGCCGTATTTCACGGCGCGCCATGCCCTGGAGAAGGGGTTGATGGTGCAAGTGCTGCCGGACTGGACCTTTCTGGCGTCCTACCACGGCGGCGCCTGGTTGCTGCATTCGCCAACCCGATACCTGCCGCCCAAGCTACGGGTGTTGATCGATTACCTGGTGGAATGTCTGGCGAAGGAGCCGACGCTGGGCAAGCCGGGTCGGTCGAATGGTCCGGGCTGGTCGCCATCGGAGTATGAACTGCCGGAGAGTGACGGCTTGTTTTGAAGGTCGAAACAAAGGATCGCAGCCTTCGGCAGTTCCAGTAGGAGCTGCCGAAGGCTGCGATCTTTTGCAGATCAGTGCTTGCTGTCCTGGTTCGACAACGCCAGCAGCTGCTTTTCCTGGTTCCAGTCGAAAGGTTCGTCGTTCTGTTCGGCTTCGAAGCGACGCTCTTCCAGGGCCTGGTACAGGTCGATTTCATCGTCGGGCATGTAATGCAGGCAGTCACCGGCGAAATACCACAGCAGGTCACGCGGCACCAGGTGCGCGATTTGCGGATAGCGAGTGATGACCTGGCACAGAATGTCCTGGCCCAGGTACTGGCTTTCGATCGGGTCGACAGGCAGTAACGCCAGCAGCTCGTCGAAGCGCTCGAGGAACAAGGCATGGCTTTCGTCGGGAACCTGCTCGGCCTCACCTACGGCGACCAGGATGCTGCGCAGGTGGTCGAGTAAAACGAGATGATCGGCAACGATGTTGGACAAGAGATAAGTCCTCAAGAGCAAAACGGGCGCGGGAGTATAAAGCGCCCGCGCCCGTTTTTACATGTTTGAAGGGATCAGCGGACTTTTCCCTCGGCCAGTGCCAACGCCTCTTGGTCAAAGTCATCGACATCGATCACCTTGCGCCGGGCCGCCTCGGCTTCACGCAGGGTTTGCGCTTCCACCGGCTGCAATACGCCAGCCTCGAGTGCGGCATCGATCAGCGACTCGCCGGCCAGCGGTTTGACCTGGCCGCTCTTGAGTGCCACATGCAGCTTTTTCTGCAGCGGCTGTGCGGCACTCAACAGGTTGCAGGCGTGTTGCAAGGCGCCGACCGGATCGTCGCTCGCCTGTGGGCGATAGCAACCCAGGAGCAATTCCTCCAGGGCGGGGTCGCCCTTGGCGCGACCAATCAAGGCAGCGACTTCGGCAGCGAGTTTGTCCGAGGGGCCTTTGTGTCGGCGACCGAGCGGGAACACGATCACCCGCAACAGGCAGCCCACGACTTTGTTCGGGAAGTTGTTCAGCAGCTCATCCATGGCCCGTTCCGCCTGCCCCAGGCTTTCTTCCATGGCCCAGCTCACCAGTGGCGTCATGTACTCCGGTGTGTCGAGATCGTGATAGCGCTTGAGTGCCGCAGAGGCCAGGTAAAGGTTGCTCAGTACGTCACCCAGCCGTGCGGACAGGCGTTCCCGGCGCTTCAGTGCGCCGCCCAGCAGCATCATGCTGAGGTCGGCGAGCAGGGCGAAAGCAGCGGCCTGACGATTGAGGGCGCGGAAGTAACCCTGGCTGAGTTTGTCGCCCGGGGTGTGTTCGAGGTGCCCGAAACCGAGATTCAGCACCAGCGTACTGGCAGCGTTGCCCACGGCAAAACCGATGTGCTTGAGCAGCAGGCCATCGAATTCTCTGAGCGCCTGATCCTTGTCTTCACGGCCGGCGAGGGCCATTTCCTTGAGCACGAAGGGATGGCAGCGGATCGCGCCCTGGCCGAAGATCATCAGGTTGCGCGAGAGAATGTTCGCGCCTTCCACCGTGATAAAAATCGGCGCGCCGTTCCATTTACGGCCCAGGTAATTGTTCGGCCCCATGATGATTGCCTTGCCGCCGTGCACATCCATGGCATCGCTGATGCAGTCGCGGCCGCGCTCGGTCAGGTGGTACTTGAGAATCGCCGACAGCACCGACGGTTTCTCGCCCAGGTCGACCGCATTGGCGGTCAGCATGCGGGCGGCGTCCATCATCCAGGCGTTGCCGCCAATGCGGGCCATGGCTTCCTGGATGCCCTCGAAAGCGGCAATCGGTACATTGAACTGCTCACGAATCTGCGCGTATTGGCCCGTCACCAGGCTGGTGAACTTGGCCATGCCGGTGCCCACCGCCGGCAGGGAAATCGAACGCCCGACCGACAGGCAATTCATCAGCATCATCCAGCCCTTGCCGAGCATCTCCTGGCCGCCAATGAGGAACTCCAGCGGGACGAACACGTCCTTGCCCGAGTTCGGGCCATTCATGAACGCGGCGCCCAGCGGCAGATGCCGGCGGCCGATCTCGACACCGGCGGTGTCGGTCGGAATCAGCGCCAGGCTGATGCCCAGGTCTTCCTTGTCGCCCAGCAGGTGATCGGGGTCATAGGCCTTGAACGCCAGGCCGAGTAGGGTAGCCACCGGGCCGAGGGTGATGTAGCGCTTTTCCCAGTTCAGGCGCAGGCCGAGAACCTCCTGGCCTTCCCATTCACCTTTGCAGATCACCCCGGAGTCCGGCATGCCGCCCGCGTCGGAGCCGGCCAGCGGACCGGTAAGGGCAAAGCACGGGATGTCGTCGCCGCGTGCCAGGCGTGGCAGGTAATGATTGCGTTGTTCGTCGGTGCCGTAGTGCAGCAACAATTCGGCCGGGCCGAGGGAGTTGGGGACCATCACGGTGGAGGCGAGGTCGCCGCTGTGGCTCGCCAGTTTCATCGCCACTTGCGAGTGGGCATAGGCAGAGAAGCCTTTGCCGCCAAACTCTTTGGGGATGATCAGGGCGAAAAAGCCGTTGTCCTTGATGAACGCCCAGGCTTCGGGCGGCAGGTCCATGGTTTGACCGAGTTGCCATTCATTGACCATGGTGCAGAGTGTTTCGGTCGGCCCGTCGATGAAAGCCTGTTCTTCTTCGTTCAATTGCGCTTTGGGATAGGACAGCAGTTTGCTCCAGTCCGGACGGCCACTGAACAGCTCTCCGTCCCACCACACCGTACCGGCGTCGATGGCATCGCGTTCGGTCTGCGACATCGGCGGCAGGGTTTTCTGGAACCAGTTGAACATCGGCGCGCTGAACAATTTGCGACGCAGCTCGGGCAGCAGCAAGGGCGCGGCAACGGCAGCGATCAGTACCCAGAAAACCAGCAGTAACCAGCCCGGCGCGCGGCTGAAAGCGCCCATGGCCACGACATAGACGGCCACGATGACCAGTGCGGGCAGCGGGGCAATGCGGCGGTGGGCCAGATAAGCAATACCGACCAGCAGAACCAGTATCCACAACAGCAGCATATTTATTCCTCCGTGAAACCAGGGCGAACCAGCCCTCAGAGCTTAGACGGCATCCGCAAAACAGGCGGGTGGTAACCCAGGATGATTTTCGTGGGCCAGATGGCCGCACACGTGGGAAAAACCTTCATTGAACGAGCGGCAAAGCGCCCATATTTGGCCGAAACGTCGTTATCTCTGTGCTGAAGCTCTCGCTAGACTCGGGGCTTCCCCTGGAGATTATTCTCATGCACGAGTACCTGAGTCCCGGCCGCTTCATCGATAGTGACCATCCGTCTGTGGTGGAGTTCGCCGAAAAACACCGCGGTGCCAGTCGCGATCCGCTTGAACAGGCGATCAGTCTTTATTACGCCGTGCGCGAAGCGGTGCGCTACAACCCGTACACCTTCAGTCGCGATCCGCAGACCCTGCGCGGCAGTCATGCATTGGCGACCGGGGAGAGTTACTGCGTGCCCAAGGCCACGTTGCTGGCAGGTGCAGCACGGCATTGCGGGATTCCCGCGCGGATCGGCCTGGCGGATGTGCGCAATCATTTGTCGACGCCTCGCCTGCTTGAATTGCTCAAGAGCGACATGTTCGCCATGCACGGCTACACCGAGTTTTACTTGCAGGGTCGCTGGATCAAGGCGACGCCGGCGTTCAACCGCAAACTTTGCGAGCTGTTCAATGTGGCGCCGCTGGAATTCGACGGGATCAACGACAGTGTTTTTCATCCCTTCAACCGTGATGGTGCGAAGCTGATGGAGTACCTCGTCGATCACGGCCAGTTCGCCGACGTCCCTGAGGCGTTCTTTTTCGAACATCTGGAAAAATGCTATCCGCACCTGTTCGGTGAGCAACTGCAACCGCTGTTGGGGGACATGCAGAGCGATTTGAGTCGCCCCTGATCCGGCGTATGCTGCCTGCCCACTTATCGAAAAAGAGGCGGTCATGCTGAAGATCTGGGGTCGGAAAAACTCATCGAATGTGAGAAAGCCATTGTGGGCCGCCGAAGAACTGGGCCTGGCCTACGAGGCGATCGATGCCGGTGGCGCTTTTGGTGTCGTCGATACACCCGAGTACCGCGCGATGAACCCCAACGGTCGGGTGCCGGTAATCGAGGACGATGGTTTCGTGTTGTGGGAATCCAACGCCATCGTGCGTTACCTGATGGCCCGCCACGCCGCCGACACGGCCTGGTACCCCGCGGATCTGCAAGCCCGTGCCAGCGCCGACAAATGGATGGACTGGACCACCTCAAGCTTTGCCGGCCCGTTCCGTACCCTGTTCTGGGGTGTGCTGCGTACCCCGGCAGACCAGCAGGACTGGCCCGCCATCAAGGCGGCGATCAAGGAATGCGACACGCTGCTGGCGATGGCCGACCAGGCGTTGGCGAACACGCCCTACCTGTCCGGAGACGAGATCGGCATGGGTGATATTCCTCTGGGCAGTTTCATTTATGCCTGGTTCGAGATGCCGATCGAGCGTGCGCCACTACCGCATCTGCAGGCCTGGTACGCGCGGTTGAAACAGCGCCCTGCGTATCAAAAGGCGGTCATGACCGCGTTGACTTAATACTCACTATCGACACGCTTGACTGTACTTGTGTGGCGGCGACAAGCACCATTGTGCCAAGTTGTTGCGGTTGTATTGTTCGCCGCCGCCCATACTTATCCCTTTCTTCCCTTCTTGGTGCGTAAATCAGATATGAGTTCCGCTCTGTCCATCCGGCAGCTAACCAAAACCTACGGCAACGGTTTCCAGGCCCTGAGTGGTATCGATCTGGAAGTCGCCGAAGGTGACTTTTTCGCCTTGCTCGGCCCCAACGGCGCCGGCAAATCCACGACCATCGGTATTCTCTCGACCCTGGTGAACAAGACCAGCGGCACAGTGAATATCTTCGGTCACGACCTGGACCGCAATCCTGCGCAGCTCAAGCGCTCCATCGGCGTGGTGCCTCAGGAATTCAACTTCAACCAGTTCGAAAAGACTTTCGACATCGTCGTGACCCAGGCCGGCTACTACGGCATCCCGGCGAAAATCGCCAAGGAACGCGCCGAACAGTACCTGACCCAACTGGGGCTGTGGGACAAGAAGGACGTGCCGTCGCGTTCACTGTCCGGCGGCATGAAGCGTCGCCTGATGATCGCCCGCGCGCTGGTGCATGAACCGCGCCTGCTAATCCTCGACGAACCGACTGCCGGGGTGGACATCGAGTTGCGTCGCTCGATGTGGAGCTTCCTCACCGAGCTGAACCAGAAAGGCATCACCATCATCCTCACCACCCATTACCTGGAAGAGGCTGAGCAGTTGTGCCGCAACATCGGCATCATCGACCATGGCACCATCGTCGAGAACACCAGCATGCGTCAGCTGCTCAGCCAACTGCATGTCGAAACCTTTCTGCTGGACCTCAAGGGCGACCTGCCCGCCGCGCCTCAGTTGCTCGGCTACCCGTCCCGGCTGATCGACAGCCACACCCTGGAAGTCCAGGTGGAAAAGTCCATGGGCATCACCGCGCTGTTCACCCAGCTGGCGCAGCAGAACATCGAAGTGCTGAGCCTGCGTAACAAAACCAATCGCCTCGAGGAGTTGTTCGTGTCCCTGGTGGAGAAAAATCTGTCGAAGGTGGCGGTATGAGTTCCGAGTTGCGCCCCAACCTCATTGCCCTCAACACCATCGTTTACCGTGAAGTCCGGCGTTTCACCCGGATCTGGCCGCAGACCCTGCTGCCACCGGCCATCACCATGGTCCTGTACTTCGTGATCTTCGGTAACCTGATCGGTCGGCAAATCGGTGACATGGGTGGCTTCACCTATATGGAGTACATCGTGCCGGGGCTGATCATGATGTCGGTGATCACCAACTCCTACGGCAACGTGGTGTCGAGTTTCTTCGGCAGCAAATTCCAGCGTTCCATCGAAGAGCTGATGGTCTCGCCGCTATCGCCGCACACCATCCTGATCGGCTACACCCTGGGCGGCGTGCTGCGCGGCTTGATGGTGGGGATCATCGTGACCCTGCTGTCGCTGTTCTTCACACACTTGCAGGTGCATCACCTGGGCGTGACCATTCTGGTGGTGGTGCTGACGGCGACCATCTTCTCGCTGCTGGGCTTCATCAACGCCGTGTTTGCGCGCAACTTCGATGATATTTCGATCATTCCGACTTTCGTGCTGACGCCACTGACCTACCTGGGCGGGGTCTTCTATTCGATCACCTTGCTGCCGCCGTTCTGGCAGACCGTATCACTGGCCAACCCGGTGCTGCACATGGTCAACGCATTCCGCTACGGCATCCTCGGCGTATCGGATATCCGCATCAGTGTGGCCATCGCTTTCATGCTGGTGGCGACCGTAGTGCTGTACATCGGTTGTGCACGGTTGCTGGTCAGCGGACGCGGGATGCGCACCTGACCTTCCTTGTAGGAGCTGCCGCAGGCTGCGATCTTTTGGCTTTTGACGGGCCCGAATCAAGATCAAAAGATCGCAGCCTGCGGCAGCTCCTACAGGGGGTGTATGGCAGATTTAAAAAACGGCGCCTTGGGGCGCCGTTTTGCATTTTCACATCCGGCTCTTCTTGCGCCGCTTCCATTGCCTTGCCACCCACCAGCGCCAATACGTCATCACCATGAAGTAGGACAGCGCGCCGAGTGCCAGCCCCGTCACTACCGAACCCAACAGGAACGGTTGCCACAAGGTCGAGATTTCGCCCCTGATCCATTCCCAGGTCAGTGAGTCCGGCAACTGCCGGGCGGGGACGTCCATCAGCCAGGCGCCGGTCTGGTAGGTGCAAAAGAACACGGCAGGCATGGTGATCGGGTTGGTCAGCCAGACCAGGCTCACGGCAATCGGCATGTTGCCACGCACGATAATGGCGAGGGTTGCCGCCAGCAGCATCTGCAACGGGATTGGCAGGAACGCCGCGAACAGACCCACCGCCATGGCACGGGCCACGGAGTGGCGGTTGAGGTGCCACAGGTTCGGGTCATGCAGCAGCGTGCCGAGAAAGCGTAAGGACTTGTGTTCCCTGATGCTCATCGGGTCTGGCATGTAACGTTTGAATAAGCGCCGGGGCATAAGGCTTCTCGGTCGGTCAGGGGGGCAAGTATGTCTGGATTCTATGAACTGCCCATTCAGACTTTGTGACAATTGATAACGGCGCTCGCGCGACGGGCGGGCTAAGCCTTGGAGGGGACTCTCAAGGACGGGCTTATGCGCACAGGGATGATGGCGTTGGCGCTGGGTCTGCTGACTTTGCGTTTTTTACCGGCTTTGCCGCCGGTCTGGTTGTGGCTGGCGATGCCGGTGGCGGGTTTGATGTTGTTGCCGTTCAGGGCGTATCCGGTGGCGTTTTACCTGTTCGGATTGAGTTGGGCCTGCGCGAATGCGCAGTGGGCGCTGGATGACCGGTTGCCGCCGGCGCTGGACGGAGAAACCCGCTGGGTCGAAGGACGGGTCACCGGCTTGCCCCGACATGACGACGGAGTCGTGCGTTTCGAATTGACCGACATCCAGTCCCGGCGTACCCGGCTGCCGCGGCAAATGCGCCTGTCCTGGTACGGCGGGCCG
>NZ_AKJO01000064.1:0-2080 GCF_000282295.1 Pseudomonas sp. GM33 | reverse complement strand
GAAAGCAGTTGGGGTTTTGTTTGTCCTTGAAAAAAGCATCCTGAGATTGTACGGAGGTTGACCGTCAACCACGTTAGAGTAGGTCCATGGTGACCATGGAGTCAGCCATACGGTAGCCCATCGCTTTGTAACCCGCCTGGCGCTTATCCGTTAGTACTAGAATTTTTCTACCCTCGCTGTACGCCAACTCAATCTCCAAAACGATTTTGGCTGTCCGCTCAGAGTCGTCGGCTAGGCGCCGAAAAACGTCCTGAATCCCAAAGCCGTCGGGGACCACTATTGGATTGGACAGCAATCCAGGCACGACAGATAGGTCATGAAGCGCACTCGCTGGTCGAGCAGCAGAATGTCGGATGCGGTCCGCATTGCATGAAAATAATAGGCTGTTGTCCATCTCGGCGCACTGGGGTTGCGGTGAGTCCCAGTACGTACCGCGCGGTCGCGCTCCTTAGTAGTGCCTCGAATGACACGGCTGATAGGTGATGACACTCATCAACGATAATCTGGCCATAATTTTTTACATGGTCGCTGATCTCGCCTTTTCGCGATAACGACTGCATTACGGCAATGTCGATGATGCCGGTAAGCTTCGCTTTTCCGCCCCCAAGAGTACCAACGACACCATTCCCGACTCCCAAGAACGCCTGCAAGCGCTCTTGCCACTGCCTTAACAGCTCCGTCCGATGCACAAGCACCAACGTGTTAATGCCTCGTGCGGCAATCAACGCAGCAGCACTCACCGTTTTACCGAAAGCTGTCGGTGCGCAGAGGATATCGGTGTCATGACTTAGCATTGCGCTGACAGCAGCCTTTTGGTCAGAACGCAGGGTCCCGAGAAAGCTCACGTCGATGGCGGCGCCCGCGAAGCGTTCGTCTTTAAGAATAGGGGTAACCCCGTTTTCCTCTAAAAGCTCCAGCGCAGCATCCAAACAGCCACGCGGTAACGCAATATGTTTGGGGAAGTTCTGGGCACAGCCGATAATCCTTGGCTTGTTCCACACTGACATGCGCATGGCCTGAGCTTTGTAGAACTCAGGATTTTGAAAAGCAGCGAGCCGGACAAGCTGGTTTGCCAATGGCTGTGGAAGGTTTGTAGTCAGCAGGTAGTAGTAGCGCGTCGATTTCGAGTTTGAGTTCATGTGGTCGTTCAAAAAGCCAAACGAGATATTCAGTGCGGGCGACGAAAGCGCCAGCCCAACCACTATCAATGCCGAAGGTGCACCGAAATCAAAACCCGCTGGAGCCAAACAACGCCTGCCAGCTCACCGCAACCCTCTGTGGGAGCGAGCTTGCCCGCGAAGGCGCCAGCCCAGCCAACACAAAACCCAGAACTGAACCACAACCCCCTGTAGGAGCGAGCCCGCTCGCGAAAAACCCAAGGCATCCACATGTCCCGCTGAACACCCCGCCCACCGCAACCAAGCCCGCCCGCACAACATCACGCCTGACGCTTGAAACCAAAAGCGATCCCTGCGCGTCGCCCACTACGCTCGGACTTTTTCAACAGAATCGGTCGACAGCTGCCGCTGGCGAGTGACAGCTATGGGGCGAGGCTGTGTAAAAACATTTTAAGGCAGATGCGGCAATGAAAATCGGCGCGAAAAACACGCACCTACGCAATATCCTGGTCTGCTAACTAACCGGACGTTCGCAGATTCAACGTAGAAGCGAGGACTTCAAAACGGCGTCTGCGTTTTTACACAGCCTGGGTCGTTTTCAGCCTGTCGCGACAGGCAGCAATCCACAGCCAAAAGCGGTCAGTCAGCGTCTACGAAATAAGGGGCGATTTAGTGACGACGTGGTCTGAGTACTCTGCTGCCCTGATGTTTTGTACAGGCCTTGGAAGTTTTCATAGTGGCAACCTAGGCTCTTTGGTAAGGGAAAAGAATTTCTAGGTAGGGGTTGACCACGTATTTTAATACTGTATTATTCGCCTCCCGCTAACGAGCATATTGGTGTTCGTTCAGGCTTAAGTAGTTGATTTTATTAGTAAAATCAAAAACTTTTAAGGTTGCAGTTTGAGAGTGTGTGCTGTAGAGTGCGCGCCTCGGTTGAGACGAAAGATCTTAACCAACCGCTC
>NZ_AKJO01000063.1:0-11139 GCF_000282295.1 Pseudomonas sp. GM33 | reverse complement strand
CTGCCGCAGGCTGCGATCTTGGCTTTTGTAAGAGCAAGATCAAAAGATCGCAGCCTGCGGCAGCTCCTACAGAGTTATCCAGCATCGGATAGGGACGATCATGACCGAAACACTTCTGACGCTTATCAGTACAGCCCTGATCAACAACCTCGTGTTGCACTGGCCGCTGGGCGTCGATCCGCTGTTGGCCGGTCAGCGCCGTCAGGTCCATGCCCTGGGCATTGCGACGACATGCCTGATGCTGATCGTCGGCATGCTCGGCTACGCGCTCTATCACTGGCTGCTGATGCCGCTGCAATTGACGACGCTGCGTCTGTTTGTGTTTCTGCCATTGAGCGTGTTGCTGATCGGCCCGTTGCTGAAGCTGCTGGCGCGGGTGTTTTCGACACTGTCGTTCGAAGGCCTCTGGCCGTTGCTGCTGGGCAATGCCGGCGTACTCGGCGTGGCCTTGCTCAATGTTCAGGAGGACAAAGGCTTGTTTCACGCCACAGCCTTGAGCCTGGGTGCCGGGTTGGGTTTCTGGCTGGTGTTGAGCCTGTTCACTGATTTGCGTGAACGCACGGCCGACAACGATGTGCCCCTGCCCTTTCGCGGCCTGCCGATCGACCTGATCGGTGCCGGCCTGATCGCAGTGGTTTTTCTCGGATTCAGCGGACTGATCAAAACATGAGTCTGATTCAACTCATCGACGCACTCTTGCCGCAAACCCAATGCGGCAAGTGCGGCCACCCTGGGTGCAAGCCGTACGCCGAAGGCATTGCCAGCGGCGAGCCGATCAACAAGTGCCCGCCCGGCGGCAACGAAACCATCGCGGCCCTGGCCGAGTTGCTGAAGGTGCCGGTGCTGGAGCTGGACATCACTCGCGGCTCGGCACCTGCACAAATCGCCTATATCCGCGAAGCCGAGTGTATCGGTTGCACCAAATGCATTCAGGCCTGTCCGATCGATGCCATCGTCGGGGCGGCCAAACTGATGCACACGGTGATCATCGATGAGTGCACCGGTTGCGACCTCTGCGTAGCACCCTGCCCGGTGGACTGCATCGAAATGCGCCCGCTGCCGCTGGACACTGTATTGCCAGTTGTCGGGGGCCTGGCCCTCACACCGCAAGCGCAGCAATCCCGTACCCTCAAGCGCGATCACGCGCGGCGCCGCTTCGAACAGCGCAATGCCCGCTTGCAGCGCGAAGAGCAACAGAAAATCGCCGAACGCCAGGCCCGGCAACGTGCCACGCAACCTAGCGAAGCGGCAGTCGACCCGGTACAGGCAGCCCTCGAGCGCGTCCGTGCACAGAAAGCCGCCACTGCCGATGCCGCGCTGAAAAAGGCGAAGATCGATGTGGCGATGAGTCGGGCCCAGCTGCACAAATCGCTGAAAGCCTTCGGACATCCACCGACCTTCGAACAGCAATCGCAGTTGATTGTCCTGCAACAGCAGTTCGAAGACGCCGAACTAAACCTGGCGCAACTGGAAAGCGCCGCGCCACCTGCCACTGCGCCGACGGTCGCAACGGTGTCGTCAAATGATGCCGATCTGAAACGGGCCAAGATCCAGTTGGCCATGCGCCGTGCCGAACTCAAGAAGGCTCAGGCCAACGAAGCACCGGCGGAGCACATCGAAGCCCTGGAGCGCGCACTCGGCGAAGCCGAACGCCAGGTGAACGCCCATGCCAGCCCTTGAAACCGTTGATGAGCGCCTGCAGCAGGCCATGAAGCTGGTGCTGCTGGCTACGCTGCCGGGAGTGCTCACCGCGTTCTGGCTATACGGCTGGGGCGTGCTGATCAACCTGGTTCTGGCGGCCGCTGCTGCGCTGGTCGTTGAAGCGGCCGTCGTGCAATGGCGCAAGCGACCGCTGGTGCCAACCCTGAGTGACGGTAGCGCGCTGGTCAGTGCCACCTTGCTGGCTCTGGCGCTGCCGCCCTACTGCCCATGGTGGCTGCCCCTCAGTGCCGCTGCCTTTGCGATGATCTTTGGCAAACACTTGTATGGCGGCGTCGGCTCAAATCCCTTCAACCCGGCGATGCTCGGATTTGCTTTGGTGCTGGTGGCCTTCCCCCAACCCATGACCCATTGGCCATCGCCTCATGGCATGGACCTGTTGAGTGGCTTGCAGCAAGTGTTCGGTGTCGGCCAGTCACCGGATGCGTGGGTGCAGGCCACGGCACTGGACAGCCTGCGGATCAACAAAAGCCTGACCATGGATGAACTGTTTGCCGGCAATCCGGCATTCGGCCACTACGGCGGACGCGGTGTGGAGTGGGTGAACCTGGCGTTTCTGGCGGGCGGAATGTTTCTCCTGCAACGAAGAGTGATCAGTTGGCATGCCCCGGTCGGCATGCTGGCCAGCCTGTTCGTCATCAGCCTGCTGTGCTGGAACGGTTCGGGCTCCGACTCCCATGGCTCGCCGCTGTTTCACCTGCTGACCGGTGCGACCATGCTGGGGGCGTTCTTCATCATTACCGAACCGGTATCCGGCGCCAGAAGCACTGGGGCAAAACTGTTGTTCGGCGTCGGCGTCGGGCTCCTGACTTATCTGATTCGTACCTGGGGCGGCTATCCGGACGGCATCGCCTTTGCCGTGCTGTTGATGAACCTGTGCGTGCCGGCGCTGGAGCGGTTCGTGGCGGCCAGACAACAGCCGGAGGCGCCATGAGCCGGACATCAAGCATCACGCTTCTGCTGGTGTTGGCCGCGCTCGGCATGGGTGTGACGTACTTCGTGCAACTCGGCAGCGCGCCGCGCATTGCAGCCGAACAGCGCCTGCTCGACAGCCGGAATCTGCTCGACCTGATACCGTCAGACAGCTACGACAATCAACCACTCGACCACCCCATTTGGATCGAAACAACCACCCTGGCAAACAGCACCTTGCTCGGTGGCTATCT
The DNA here is from genome assembly GCF_000282295.1 of Pseudomonas sp. GM33. NCBI lineage: Bacteria > Pseudomonadati > Pseudomonadota > Gammaproteobacteria > Pseudomonadales > Pseudomonadaceae > Pseudomonas > Pseudomonas sp. GM33. Next base: position 8,254 of record NZ_AKJO01000063.1, on the reverse strand, counting down.
GGCGACACGGGGCGACCAACCCGTCTCGGTATTGCTGCGCAGTCAAACCCTCGGCTACGCCGGCGCCATCGAGCTAATGATCGCTGTCGATGCCAATGGCAGGTTGCTGGGCGTCAAAACCCTCAAACAAGCGGAAACACCTGGGCTGGGGGCACGGATCGCCGACTGGCCCAATGACTGGCTGCAGATTTTTTCCGGAAAATCCCGAACAGAGCCCGGTGACAGCGGTTGGGCGCTGAAAAAGGATCAGGGGCAGTTCGATCAGATCGCAGGTGCGACCATCACTTCAAGAGCGGTGATCAATGCCGTGCACGACGCCTTGCGCTACTTTGATGAACACCGGCGGCAACTGCTCGGGAACCCTGCCCATGGATAACTCATCGACGCTGCGCAACGCCCTGATGCTGACGCCGCTGATCGGCGCCACCCACTCGCTGATGGCCGCACTTGGCCTGTGCCTGATGTTCATGGTGGTGACCCAGTTGTTCAGCCTGGCCATGGGCGCCCTGCGACCCCGACTGGTCCCGGCGGCCCGCTTGACGGCCAGCGTTCTGTTGGCCGCCACGCTCACCAGTTGCGCGGAACTCATGGCACAAGTCTGGTCGCTGCAATGGCAGCAGCATCTGGGGTTTTATGGCGCCATGATCGCATTGCAATGCGTCGTACTGGAGCACACCGGGTACTTTCAGAACGGCTGGCCCCAGCGCCTGCGACTCAGTAGCCTGTTTGTCACGTTGATGATCGTTATGGGACTGCTGCGCGAACTCATCGGCAACGCAACCCTCGGAAACCGACTGTCGTGGCTGTCCGGTGCAACGCAAGCTGACTGGCAAGGCTGGGTGCTGGTGGCCGATGGCGGTCTGCGCCTGGCCACATTGGTCCCTGGCGGGTTCATTCTGCTCGGACTGCTGATCGCCGCCTGGCAGGCCTGGCGCCCCAAACCCACCCATTGATTGCCTACGAGGAAACGCACTGCCCATGAATGCCGCAAAACGTCTGGAAATTTTCCGCAGGCTGCACGAAGACAACCCGGAACCCAAGACCGAACTGGCCTATTCCTCACCGTTCGAATTGCTGATTGCCGTGATTCTCTCGGCGCAGTCAACCGATGTCGGCGTCAACAAGGCCACCGCCAAGCTGTTCCCGGTTGCCAATACCCCGGCAGCGATCCACGCCCTGGGTGTCGAGGGACTGTCGGAGTACATCAAGACCATCGGCCTGTACAACAGCAAAGCGAAAAACGTGATCGAAACCTGCCGCTTGCTGGTCGAGCGTCATGCCGGTGAAGTGCCGCAAACCCGCGAAGAGCTGGAAGCGCTGCCCGGCGTCGGCCGCAAAACCGCCAATGTGGTACTCAATACGGCATTCCGTCAGCTGACCATGGCTGTCGACACGCACATTTTCAGGGTTAGCAACCGCACCGGCATTGCGCCCGGCAAGAATGTGGTGGAAGTCGAGAAAAAACTCATGAAATTCGTGCCCAGGGAGTACCTGCTCGACTCCCATCACTGGCTGATCCTTCACGGCCGCTATGTCTGCCTCGCCCGCAAGCCCCGATGCGGAAGCTGCCGGATCGAAGACTTGTGCGAATACAAGCACAAAACCTCCGATGATTGAGGCGCTATTAGAATTACTGATTTGTCGATTGAAAAAATCTTTTTTACCCGCCGGGAGATTGTCGATATAAGGAGCGCCAAAGGCCTTCTTAGCCTGGAGCAACTAAATGAGTACTGGCAAAGAGCAATTGGACGTAGAAGACGACTTCACCACCGCCGAAACCGATGACGCCGAGCCGGTGGTTGAAGTAGCGAAAACTAATCTGAGCAAACGCCGCACCATCGACAATCTGCTGGAGGAGCGCCGACTGCAAAAGCAATTGGCCGACTACGATTTTGACTTATGACACCTGAAAGCCTCCCGAAACGGAGGCTTTTTTTAAGTGCCATACTTCGGTACCCCCCCCGTCGCACAGATACGCCATCACACCAGACCATTGCGTTGTGCCAGTTCGATCAAATCGACCAGGGACCGTGCATTGAGCTTGAGCAACAGGCGGGTCTTGTAAGTACTGACTGTTTTATTGCTCAAAAACATTCCATCGGCAATTTCCTTATTGGTCTTCCCTCTCGCCAATTGCTGCAAGACCATCATTTCCCGCCCCGACAACCGATCAACCATGTCCGCCTCACTGGCGTTCCCCAAACTGCAACGCACGGTATGCAAGGCTTGATTGGGAAAGTAACTGTAGCCTGACAACACGGCCTTTATTGCACTGAGCAACTCCGTCAGATCTTGCTGTTTGCAGACATAACCGGCTGCACCGGATTGCATGCAACGCATGGAAAAATGCCCCGGTGCCTGGGAAGTCAGGATCAGCACTTTCATCGGCATTGAGGTCGACGACAAACGCGCGATGACTTCCAATCCGTCCAGCTTCGGAATCCCGATATCCAGAATGACAATATCCGGCGTAAGTTCACGGGCTAGTTGCAGTGCATCCACACCATTATCGGTTTCTGCAATAACTTCGTAGCCATGACGTTCCATTAGCATACGTACCGCAAGACGAATGACGGGGTGATCATCCACGATCAGCACTTTATTCATGGGCAAGTCCAATTTTCGCTGTTCGAATTTTTAGAGCCCGCACAATAGCCTAGTCGTTTCACCCATGGCATGTCGCCCCTTCCAACCACCCACACCAAGAGACATACCCTACAAACAACACGGATTTCTCCTACAAAAATCCCTCGAACGGAAGGAGTTGAAAACTGTATCAACGTCATGGCGGCGCAGTTTTCAGCAATCAGCTCAATCGATTTACAACCAGAATTTTCCAAAAGCCAGCGCGAACAGCTGGGCCCTGACAAACACAAGTATCCACTTCTGCGCTAAAACGTAACTGGTATTTTCACATTCAACATTCACACCAGAAATATCACACACCAGACATCCAATTACTCTTACAGCAAATTATATTTTTTGAGCAATCATTAAAACACCACCAGCAATCCTCAAAAAAACCCTAAAGCAACTACATCAACCATACTTCAAAAAATACTCAACAAATGAGAATTCAACATGAGCACAGAACATGACAGAAAGCTAATCACCAACCCAATGACTATCATTGCGATATTCGCAGCACTCTCTGAAACTTCGGCCGCCGTTTCTCTGCCTTTTCTTAACCAAGAGGAAAGAGAACTCTATGTCTGGTTTCTGATCAGCTTTCCGTTTTATTTACTTTTGCTTTTTTTCGCGACACTTAACTTCAACTACCGATCACTGTATGCGCCTTCCGACTTTGAAAAGGGAAAACATTTCATGAAGGTAATGGAAGATGCTGGGCGGTCGGAAAAAAAAGTATCCGGGAAGCCGTCCGCGAACCCCGCTATGGAAACGTCAACGAATGGCCAGTCGTCAGCTCAGTCGCCCTGCGGCGCGCAGGACCCGCCAACGGAGATAGGTCTGCACAGCACCGTCTACGTTCAGCATCAACTTCAGCTACCGGAATATGTAAAAGACCTTTGCATCGTTGATACACGCTGGATGAGCCAGGAGGTCGAATTTGAAACGCTGCTGGAAAAAATCCAGAAACCGCGGGAAAAGATGGCGTACGTGATTCTGTTTGTCACTTGTGCCATTTCAGAGACTTTACTGAAGGCCAGTGCGCTCAAGCATTCCAGGCAGACCAGGAAGCACTGCCCCGCCTTTTACATTGCCTACGATCCGGTCTCGCACCGGTTGACGGTCATTGATCAAGCCGGACAACCGGCAAACAACAACGCGTAGAGCAGGACAGGCCATGGGAAGGAGCAAGACAGGAAACCGTCAGCGGCAACGAATATCACCGACAACGCAGTAACTGGCATCACACCCCGTTTTCAGGTGCCTGACCTCGTCGAGGACGAGGTCAGGTTTCCATCACGAGTTCAAAGGTCTCAGAACAGCTTCCGGCCTTTGTTCGCCGCAATGCGCATGCGCAGGGCGTTGAGCTTGATGAAGCCAGCAGCATCCGCTTGGTTGTACGCGCCGCCATCTTCTTCGAAAGTAGCGATGTTGGCGTCGAACAGCGAGTCGTCGGACTTGCGGCCAGTGACAATCACATTGCCCTTGTACAGTTTCAGGCGCACAACGCCGTTCACGTTGACCTGGGACGCATCGATCATCTGTTGCAACATCAGACGCTCAGGGCTCCACCAGTAGCCGGTGTAGATCAGGCTGGCGTACTTGGGCATCAACTCGTCTTTGAGGTGAGCCACTTCGCGGTCCAGGGTGATCGATTCGATCGCACGGTGGGCACGCAGCATGATGGTGCCGCCAGGGGTTTCGTAGCAGCCACGGGACTTCATGCCCACATAGCGGTTCTCGACGATGTCGAGACGGCCGATACCGTGCTCGCCACCGATACGGTTCAGGGTCGCCAGCACGGTGGCCGGCGTCATTTCGACGCCATCCAGCGCGACGATATCGCCGTTGCGGTAGGTCAGTTCCAGGTACTGCGGCTTGTCTGGAGCGTTTTCCGGGGAAACGGTCCAACGCCACATGTCTTCTTCGTGCTCGGTCCAGGTGTCTTCCAGCACGCCGCCTTCATAGGAGATGTGCAGCAGGTTGGCATCCATGGAGTATGGGGATTTCTTCTTGCCGTGGCGCTCGATCGGGATCGCGTGCTTCGCGGCGTAGTCCATCAGCTTTTCACGGGACAGCAGGTCCCATTCGCGCCAGGGAGCAATCACTTTCACGCCAGGCTTCAAGGCATACGCGCCCAATTCGAAACGAACCTGGTCGTTGCCCTTGCCGGTGGCGCCATGGGAAATGGCGTCAGCGCCGGTTTCGTTGGCGATTTCGATCAGGCGCTTGGCGATCAGCGGACGAGCGATGGAAGTACCCAGCAGGTACTCGCCTTCGTAGACGGTGTTGGCGCGGAACATCGGGAAAACGAAATCGCGCACGAACTCTTCGCGCAAGTCGTCGATGTAGATCTCTTTGACGCCCATGGCCTGAGCCTTGGCGCGTGCAGGTTCGACCTCTTCGCCCTGACCCAGGTCAGCGGTGAAGGTCACCACTTCACAGTTATATGTATCCTGCAGCCACTTGAGGATCACCGAAGTGTCCAGGCCGCCGGAATACGCCAGAACGACCTTGTTTACGTCCGCCATGCCATCACTCCACGGGGTTCTACGGAAAGCCGTGAAGTCTACCGCTCATGCAGGATAATTTACAGAGGCGCGACAGCTTATGACGACCAAGCGACAGAATCTGTCGAGAGCGCGACGATGACCGAAGGGTCAGGAAGTTGCCGAAGTGGCTGCTTTCGTCGCTTGCGGGGCGACTTGTTCCGCGGGCGCTCCCCGCTCCAGACGTACCGCAACCCGACGATTCTTCGCACGGTTGGCGTTGCTGGTATTGGGCGCCAGCGGATAACGTTCACCATGGAAACGCAGGGTGATTTGCGACTCCTGGATGCCGTTGGCCTTGAAGAACTCCATCACTGCCAGGGCCCGGCGCCGCGACAGGTCGCGATTGGTCAGGCGATTGCCGCTGTTGTCGGAGTGACCGTCGAGCTCGATGTGATTGACCGTCGGATCAGCCTTCATGTACTCCAGCATGACCTGCAGCTTGGCTTTCGCGGCGCTGTCGAGCTCGATTCCGCCATCGGGGAAGCCGATTTGGGATTGTTTCACCTGCTCGAAGTTCTGCGGCAACAGTTTGGCCACGCAGCCTTGATAATCGGCAAACGCCTGGGTGAACCTGACCGGCAGCAAGCGCACTTCCGACACCCGTCCATCTCTCGAGGAATGGCGAACCACCGGGCTGCGACCATCCATCAGGCCACTGATCAGGCGTCCGGCCTGCACCTGTGAACTGTTGAACAACACGTTGCCGCTGCCGATTCTCACCGTGCCCAGGTTGATATCGTCACGCCCCGGTTGCCACGGTGCGGCAGCGGCCAGCAAGGTCGCCGAACCTCCGCCCATCATCGGGTTATAGGCTTTCAGACGAAACGTTGCCTGCTCACCGGCCTTGCGCACGAACTCACCCGAACCGAAGTCGGTAATCGGCTGCGCCAGACGGCATTCGAACCTGTCGCCTTCGACCGTCCACTCAATGCTCTCCAGGCGTGTCTGAAAAGTGAGCGCCATCGCGGGAAGGCTGGCAAACACACTGAGCAAGGCTAAATAACGCTGGCGCACGGGAGGCTCCACTGGCTTCTACAACAAAAAGACCGACACACACATGTTTACGGCATACCTGTTGGATATCGGAAGCTGGCGGCAAAACTTGATAGCGAGTGCCTGCAAGAGTCTTTTCCGGTAGCATTCCCTTGAGTTTGACCCGCCTGGAATCCCCTCATGTCCGACCGCCTGACCCTGCTGCGTCCCGACGACTGGCACATTCATCTTCGCGATGGTGCCGTGTTGACCAATACCGTCGCGGATGTTGCGCGCACCTTTGGCCGCGCCATCATCATGCCCAACCTGGTTCCACCAGTGCGCAACGCGGCCGAAGCCGACGGCTATCGCCAGCGGATTCTCGCTGCCCGCCCGGCCGGCAGCCCGTTCGAGCCGCTGATGGTCCTGTACCTGACCGACCGCACCCAGCCTGAAGAGATCCGTGAGGCCAAGGCCACCGGATTCGTGCACGCCGCCAAGCTGTACCCGGCCGGCGCGACCACCAACTCGGACTCTGGCGTTACCAGCATCGACAAGATTTTTCCTGCGCTCGAGGCCATGGCCGAAGTCGGGATGCCGCTGCTGATCCACGGCGAAGTCACCCGTGGCGATGTCGACGTGTTCGACCGCGAGAAAATCTTCATCGACGAGCACATGCGTCGTGTGGTCGAGCGTTTCCCGACGCTCAAGGTGGTGTTCGAACACATCACCACCGCTGACGCCGTGCAGTTCGTCAACTCGGCTTCGGCCAACGTGGGCGCGACCATCACCGCGCATCACCTGCTGTACAACCGCAACCACATGCTGGTGGGCGGGATTCGGCCGCATTTCTACTGCCTGCCGATCCTCAAGCGCAATACGCACCAGGAAGCCCTGCTCGACGCCGCCACCAGCGGCAGCGAAAAGTTCTTCCTCGGCACCGACTCGGCCCCCCACGCCCAGCACGCCAAGGAAGCCGCTTGCGGTTGCGCCGGCTGCTACACCGCTTATGCGGCGATCGAGATGTACGCCGAAGCATTCGAACAGCGCAATGCGCTGGACAAACTCGAAGCCTTCGCCAGCCTCAACGGCCCGCGTTTCTATGGCCTGCCGGCCAACACCGATCGCATCACCCTGGTCCGCGAAGAATGGACCGCCCCTGCCAGCCTGCCGTTTGGCGAGCTGACCGTTATCCCGCTGCGCGCCGGTGAAAAACTGCGCTGGCGCCTGCTGGAGGAACACGCGTGAGTGAAGACCATTTCGACGACGAACTGGAAGGCAATGGCGGCGGTGGCGGCTCCCGTCATCCAATGGCTGCCAGGTTTCGTGGTTACCTGCCGGTTGTCGTCGACGTAGAAACCGGTGGCTTCAACTCGGCCACCGATGCCCTGCTGGAAATCGCCGCGACCACCATCGCCATGGATGAAAAGGGTTTTGTCTACCCGGACCACACCTACTTCTTCCGTGTCGAGCCATTCGAAGGCGCGAACATTGAAGCGGCGGCCCTGGAGTTCACCGGGATCAAGCTCGATCACCCGCTGCGCATGGCCGTGAGTGAAGAGTCCGCCCTGAACGATATCTTCCGCGGCGTGCGCAAGGCCCTCAAGGCCAACGGTTGCAAACGGGCGATCCTGGTCGGGCATAACAGCAGCTTCGACCTGGGCTTCCTGAACGCGGCGGTTGCGCGTCTGGACATGAAGCGCAATCCGTTCCATCCGTTCTCCAGTTTCGATACCGCGACGCTCGCGGGCCTGGCCTACGGCCAGACCGTGCTGGCCAAGGCGTGTCAGGCAGCGGACATCGACTTCGACGGTCGCGAGGCCCACTCGGCGCGCTATGACACCGAGAAGACGGCAGAACTGTTCTGCGGCATCGTCAATCGCTGGAAACAGATGGGTGGCTGGGAAGATTTCAACGATTGATGGCTATCTGTAGGAGCGAGCCTGCTCGCGATGGTCGTGAACGATGACGCGGGCGTTCTGGTTCCCCGCGGTGTTCTTGACTCCATCGCGAGCGGGCTCGCTCCTACGGGGATTTCAGTCGCAGATTTATTTACGCGCATAAAAAAACCGGCCTCGATCAGGCTGTGTGAAAACCTAGCA
>NZ_AKJO01000062.1:0-1253 GCF_000282295.1 Pseudomonas sp. GM33 | reverse complement strand
TCCCAAGGGTTTGATACAGCGGTTACAGTTTTTAGTTCGGTGGTCATGACGAAGTTTCCCTTTCAGCGATGGACATAAAAAACAGTCCGTTAACTATCAGGAAAAATCGATACGCTGAAAACTGTCATAACTGACAGTTCAGCTATAATAATGCGCGATAAAAGCTCTAAATTTTCGCAACAACGTCATGTACGAAATGAGGTCAGTACTCGAGCTCTTCGCCGGCATCAAGGAACAGTTTGGCCGTCTCGACATCCTGGTCAACAACGCCGCGATCAACCCGCAATTCTGCAACGTCCTGGAAACCGAGTTCGGCGCCCTCCAGAAACAATGGAAGAACCAAAGCCGGTCGACTGCCTTTTTTATTTCATTCGGCGATGTTGGAAAACTCTCTATTTGATGTTTCATCAAGTGTGGATGGTGGTTTCCCCGAACTACTCTATTGGATACAGGCTATAGCGCTCTTGAGGGCACCATTGACAGCAGTCGAGCAGCCGCAGCCCATTTACTTGACAACGTTTACCAACAGGCTTGCCGATAGTTTACTGCCTGGCAACTCTACCTCTGCCCTAAACTCACGCATGCCTGGGGTATAATATATCTGAGTCCAAAGCGGGTATGTCGAACCTTTCAAATCAGTTATGTTTGTATTTGACCCATGTTCTGGAATGTGAAACGTCACAGGAATCCCAACCATAGGTTCCCCCCTTGAATCAAGGAGAGTTACAAACAAGTTGATAGGCAAATTAATCGATCTATCAATTGATTCGGGTGGTACTGGCATTGGAGTGCCAAATGTCCATGTCCACCGCAGAACGGCAATCAACCTGCAATCCGGCAGGACCAGGTCCTGAGCCATACTCTCGCCTGCAAAACTCAGTCGAAAGCTGCCAGTCCCGCTTTTTACTGTCACGGTCCAACTGTGCTTCGTCTCAAACCCATCGAAATCTGGCTGACTTTCCAGGGTCAAGTCGCCCTCCACGACTGCACCCTTCAGCTTTACCGGATATCCCTCCAACGGACTATCGTTTTTTAACCTGAGCGTGACGACCTGAGGCTCCCCTGCGGTGAAAATGACACCCTCAGGAGGAACCAACTCTCCGCCTATCAAGGCCTCCGCCTCATCCGCCAGATTGGACGAAATCACTAAGCTTCGGTGCTCCCACACCGGATCCACTTCCCGACTATAGAAAACCAGGGTGATAAGGCCGCTATCGTCAGCCTCCGGTGCAATTATCCAAGTGAATTTGCCA
>NZ_AKJO01000061.1:0-821 GCF_000282295.1 Pseudomonas sp. GM33 | reverse complement strand
CCCCTCCAGCAAACGGATGCGTTGGGCAACCGCCAGCGCTTTGCCTACACCGTCGCCGGCCAATTGAAAAACACTCGATTGACCCTGGTCGGTGAGGACGAGATCACGCTGGTCAGCGCTCTCCATTACAACGCCTCCGGCCAGATCGAGTCGGAAACCGCCGGCAACCGCGTCATCACCCGCCATCGCTACGACCTCGCGGACGGACGCCTGACTGGCTTGAGCGCGCACAAAGCCGATGGCACGCCCCTTCAAGACTTGCGCTACAGCTACGACGCCGTCGGCAACGTGCTAAGCCTCGAAGACGCCGCTCAACCGATTCGCTACTTCAACAACCAGCGCATCGAACCGCTCAAGACCTACCGCTACGACACCCTCGATCAACTGATCGAAGCCAGCGGCCGGGAAGCCAAAACCGGCCACGGCGGCCCCGCCCTGCCCGACCTGCACCCCCTGCCCCCCGACCCCAGCCAGGTCGCCAACTACACCCAGACCTACCACTACGACGCCGGCGGCAACCTGCTGGACCTGGTGCACGTCGGCGCCCAGGCCCACGGCCGCCTTTTGACTCGCGCCAAATATAGCAACCGCTGCCTGCCCGAGCGCAACGGCCGGCCACCGACGGAAGCGGAAATCGCTGCCGGGTTCGACACCAATGGCAACCTGCGGGAACTGCAGGCCGGCCAGACGCTGGAGTGGGACTTGCGCAATCAACTGACCGTCGTGCGCCCGGTGGTGCGAGAGGAGGCTGAGGACGACTACGAACGCTATGTCTACGACGGCGGCGGCCAACGCGTGCGCAAGCTCCGCGCGAACCAGAC
>NZ_AKJO01000060.1:0-825 GCF_000282295.1 Pseudomonas sp. GM33 | reverse complement strand
ACACCGACCACCGCCGCCTCGGCGACTTTCGGGTGCGCGACCATCGCGCTTTCGATCTCGGCGGTGCCCATGCGGTGGCCGGAGACGTTGAGCACGTCGTCCACGCGCCCGGTGATCCAGTAATAGCCATCGGCATCGCGACGGGCGCCGTCACCGGTGAAGTACATGCCGCGGAAGGTCTTGAAGTAGGTGTCGACGAAGCGGTCATGGTCGCCAAACAGCGTACGCGCCTGGCCCGGCCACGAATCGAGAATCACCAGGTTGCCCTCGGCCTCGCCTTCGATGATGTTGCCCAGGTTGTCCACCAGGGCCGGCACCACGCCGAAGAACGGACGCGCCGCCGAGCCCGGCTTGAGGGCATGGGCGCCCGGCAGCGGGCTCATCATGTTGCCGCCGGTTTCGGTCTGCCACCAGGTGTCGACGATCGGGCAACGGGACTTGCCGACGTTCTTGTAGTACCAGTCCCAGGCTTCCGGGTTGATCGGCTCGCCCACCGAACCGAGCAGGCGCAGGCTGCTGCCATCGGCGCCCTCAACCGCGGCGGTGCCCGAGGCCATCATGGCGCGGATCGCGGTCGGTGCGGTGTAAAGGATGTTGACCTTGTGTTTGTCGACGATCTTCGCCACCCGGGTGATGTCCGGGTAGTTCGGCACGCCTTCGAACAGCAGGGTGGTCGCGCCGTTGGCCAGCGGGCCGTAGACGATGTAGCTGTGGCCGGTGACCCAGCCGACGTCGGCGGTGCACCAGTAGATCTCGCCCGGGCGGTAGTCGAACACGCGCTCGTGGGTCATGGCCGCGTACAACAGGTAGCCGCCGGTGGTGTGC
>NZ_AKJO01000059.1:0-1506 GCF_000282295.1 Pseudomonas sp. GM33 | reverse complement strand
GGCGGTGTTGATGTTGCGGCCGCAGGGGTAGTTGACTCTGGTTTTATCCGATTGCTCTGACAGGGTTTTATTAAGTAAAACCCTGTCAGAGCAGGAAGACGGTTTAGGAACGTAATATTGTGGAACTCAATATTCATCAGATCCATTTTGCATCCGGTGTTGCTTTGAATTTTCTTTGTGCGATTTCAATGTGATACACCCCAAAAGGGTCTTTGGAAATTTTGTCGACTTTGAATTGAGTCATTGGCTTGAATATACTTTCCGTTTCTGGTGTGTGATCTACTCTGAATGCGTTACCTGTCGTCTTTAAAAGTGCTGGGAGCGTCGGGCGTAAAGTGCTCGGAACATGGAGTTTATCTATGAATTTTTTCGCGGTTTTTTTGTTTGGAGTAAAAGCCGCAAATATGCTGGTTTGTAGTATGTCACCTACTTTGATACTGTCTGGATTCTGCAAGCGAGTTCCGCGATAGAGCTCGCTTGTCATTTGCGGGCCCAGTGATGCTGCTAACAGGCTAATTGTTTTTTTAGAGTCTCTGGCGTGGGATTCCAGTAGTTCCATCGCCGGGTCATACACCCTCAGCTTTCTGGCAGGGGGTAGCTTAACTGTTCCATAGTCACCATCATTGTTTTTGAGCTCTGAGTAAACTGCTGTTCTAGTTTCGGAGAGCGTTTTTTTTATTATATCAGAGGGGTTGTTTTCGTAGTGATTACGGCTATGCCCCTTGAAATAAAGAGCGCCGGCATTTGTTCCCCAAATGAGTTGCATTCCCTCTTTTTCGTCTGCTGTTAATGGCCTGTCATAGGCTTCTGGTTGTCCTATAAAGCCAAGGCGGACTCTGAAATAATCAATATACTTTTCAGGCTGTACTTTTTTTCTTTTCAGGTACGAGGTGGCTACGCTGATTAAGTCTGCCTCAGGAAGAAGTTCCTTGTTCTCAACAAGTTGTCCCTCGATGGAATTTATTTCGTCTTGCGTTAATTCCCTTCCTATATTCCCATCCTGATCACCAAAGTTTATGGGTCTGTTTCTGACCATCGCAAATAAATTCATCCCATCCACATACCCCGCCGGATCCGGATTGATCCACCGCTGCAACCACGGCGCGTAATACCTGAACCCATAATAATAAAGCCCCGTCGCATCCCGCTCCTTACCCGAATAACGCACCGTCTTGTACTTGGCTTCGGTGTCCGATCGGGCAGCAAAACACGCCGTACCACCAAACGGGTAATACCATTCCTGGCTGATCAGATCGGCGTACTGGTCCAGTTCCAGAGCGCTGGACTGCAAGTGGTCGTTGAGGCTGTAGCGCACTTGATTGTTGGCGATGTCCTTGGGCTGTCCAGCGACCCAATGCAGCACCTGCACGCTGTTGCTACCGGCGCTGGCGGTGATCACGTGAAGGACTTCCCCGGTGCCACCGTGACTACGGATCTCCACGCCGGGCAGGTAGCGCACTTCGCTGATCAGTGTGCGGGCGTTGGTCTGGTTCGCGCGGAGCTTGC
>NZ_AKJO01000058.1:0-1188 GCF_000282295.1 Pseudomonas sp. GM33 | reverse complement strand
GCTCGCTTGTATGGTAGGACTTGAAGGGAGGAGGAGGGACAAGGCTCGATTCTGACTGTTGACGCAGTACAGACCGTGGGAGATATCGCCCCTCCTCCTTTCACCCAAGCGCCGATAAAGAATGCATCTGGCTAGACCGACGATAGGAACAAGCCTGCGCCTCTGGGTGAGCCCTTCAAGTGCTCAAACCTTATCCCGGAGGAAATCCTGTGGCAATGCCGGTCTCTCTATCAAAACCGATCGTGGGTGTGGATGTCGCCAAGAATGAACTGGTGATTTATCAGTCTGATGGTGATTTGCTTGAAGAGATTGCCAACACCAAAACATCCATCAAGCAGTGGCTGAAGGCGTTGTCAGGGACGGTGGCTATTGCCATTGAGGCGACCAACATCTACCACCTGGACTTCGCTGATCTGGCCTATGAGGCCGGTTGCACGATTTACATGGTGGGAGGCTATGAACTCAAACATTATCGCGAAGGCGTGAAAATCCGCGCCAAAACCGACGCGCTGGATGCCAAGCTACTGGCTCGTTACCTGAAGAACGAAGCTGAGGAGTTGCGTCCTTGGACCCCGCCCTCACCGCTGTACCGCCAGCTCCTGAGCCTTTTCCGCCGTCGCGCAGCCTTGGTCCAGGCTAGGGTCGGCCTGGTGCAGAGCTGGTCGAATGAGCCGCTGCTCAAGGCGGCTTTTGCCGAGCAAGTGAAGTCCATGCAGCAGCTTGAGACGCTGATCGAAAAGACGATCAACGATCAGCTCAAAGAAGCCGGTTTGCTCGGTCAATTGAAGCGCTGCCTGAAAGTTGAGGGTATTGGTTTTTTGACTGGGGCCCGCTTGATAACCGCATTTCAGCGAGGGGATTTTAGAAACGCGGATGCATTTATCGCCTTCCTGGGCATGGATTTACGGGTGGCGAAATCAGGACAGAAAGACGCTCGCCGCTGTTTGACCAAGCGCGGTGACCCCGAGGCCCGCCGACTTCTGCACAATGCAGCGATGTCGGCTAGCCGTACGAAAGCCTGGAAAGGGTATTACGAAGAACAAAGAACTCGGGGGTTCAGCACCACTCAGGCGTTGGTGATGTTGGCTCGCAAGCTTGCTCGGGTGGTATTCGCCTTGCTGAAAGGGCAAAGCGAATATCAGCCAAAAGCCAGTTGAGGGCTTTCCCTCAACCATAGAATCTCCCACA
>NZ_AKJO01000057.1:0-4646 GCF_000282295.1 Pseudomonas sp. GM33 | reverse complement strand
CGACCATCGCTGGCAAGCCAGCGGCCTCCAAACCAGTGAAAGCCCCAAAAGCAGCCGGCAATTGTGCAGGGTTTTGCTGGCCAGTCAAAGGCCGCAGAGGGAAACCTCGTTGACATGACGGCTGCCGGCTCGTTTCGTGTCTCAGGCGGATGCACTTACGCCTTCGGCTTTCTCCTGCGCCGCCACGTCATGCAGGGAGATCCTCGAGGTCTCCGGCAATGCCAGTCCCCCGGCCAGCGCGAGTAATGCAATCGCAATCAGGTAGAACGCCGGCGACAGGTTGCTGCCGGTGGTGCTGATCAGCCACGTCGCCACCAGCGGCGCGGTGCCGCCGAACAGGGTGTAGGCCATGTTGTAGGTGATGGCCGAGGCGGTGTATCGAGTGTGGGTCGGGAAGGTTTCCGAGAGCAGGGCCGCCGTCACCACGCCACACAACACCGCGCCAATCGCCAGGAGCATGACGCCGACGACGGACGCTGCGAACGAGCCGGAGCTGGCCATCAGGAATGAGGGATACACGACAACGATCAACAGCGCGCAGGCCGTCATCACCGTCATGCGACGCCCGACCCGATCCGAGTACAGCCCGGCCAGCGGGCAGATCGCCGCGGCGAACAGCAATGCAATCAGCGACACCAGCAACGCGGTTGCGCGACTCAGGCCACCGGCGACTTGCAGGTAAGTCGCGAAATAGGTGGTGAACATATAAAACGACAGGGCGGTCAGTGACACGAAGGCACCCAGGCAACAGATCGCCGCCCCATGGTTGCGCAAGGTGTCCTTGAGCGGCGAGTGGGCGACCGCATGATCCTGGGTCACCGCCTGGAATGCCGGTGTCTCGTCGAGCTTCCAGCGCAAGTAAAGCCCCACCAGGCCCAGCGGCGCAGCAATCAGGAACGGCAGGCGCCAACCCCAACTGCCCATGGCTTCGGCCGACAAAGACGCCTCGAGCGCGTAGGCCACCACGGCTGCCGCGGCGAAGGCGGAAAATGTCGACACCGGAATGAAGCTGCCGTACCAGGCTCGCTTGTCGCTCGGTGCATGCTCCATCAGGTAGGCACAGGCACCTGCGTATTCACCCCCGGCGGAAAAGCCCTGGGCGCAACGGATCAGGGACAGCAGAATCGGCGCCATGACCCCGATCGCCGCATAAGTGGGCAGCAGACCGATCAGGGTCGTTGCGCCCGCCATCAGCAGAATGGTCATCGCCAGGGTTCGCTTGCGGCCGATCCGGTCGCCCAGCATGCCGAAGAAAATCCCGCCAAGGGGGCGGAATGCGAAGGCTACGGCGAACACCGCAAAGGTCTTGAGCAGCGCGGCGCTGGCATCGCCGCTGGGGAAAAATTGCTGGGCGATGGTCGTGGCCAGAAAGCCATAGACGGCGAAGTCGAACCACTCGACGAAATTGCCGATACCGGCGGCGACAATCACTCTTCTCAGTGTTCCCGGGCTGACTTGTTCCATATTTGCGCTCGTCATGCTTGACCTCGACAGTTCGTCAGTAAGCTATCGATTATCGGGGCAGGCACGGCGGCGGCTCACTTCAAAAGTGTCATCCACGTAGTCAGTACCGACGAGATAACGCTGAATGGCACCTGATTGGCCGGATAAGGGAACGGGCAGTGTTTTTCGTGAATTTGTAAAGCAGCGGGGGTATTGTCGGTCGCCAGGATCAGATCGATAGGGAAGGGATGAAGATGACATTGACTGCCGAAAGCCTGGTCAGGATCGCAATGACCAATCCTATCAACGCACAAATTTACACACGCTTGCCCGAGCTCGGCTTGAACCAATGCATGCTCACGGCCGGTTGCCTGTTCCAGGCCGTCTGGAATCATCAGTCGCAGCGACCGCCAGAATGGGGCGTGAAGGATTACGACGTCTTCTACTTCGATGATGATCTGTCCTGGGAGGCAGAGAATGAGGTCATCCAGTCAGCCCGGCAGCTGTTCAACGACCTCGACGTGAACATTGAGGTCAAGAATCAGGCCCGCGTTCACCTGTGGTACAGCCAGCGGTTCGGCGGGAATTATCCCAGGCTTCAGTCTGCCCGAGACGGGATCGACCGCTACCTGGTTGCCGGTACCTGCATAGGTTGGGATGTCGCCACCGGCGAGGTCTATGCCCCCAACGGCCTGGCCGACACAGAGCACGGGCTGCTTCGAATCAATCCAGGAAATCCCAGGCCGGACCTGTTCGATCAGAAGGCCAGAAGTTATCAGGCTCGCTGGCCGTGGCTCAGGATCATCGCACCGCACAGTTGAAGGCAAGCAGCTGAACTTACCGATTCGGGCCTCAAATCCTTTGAGGCCCTCGTCGCTAAAGCCAGGTTGAAACTCAGTTCTTCACTATCGGCACCGTCACGGTTTTGCCAAAGGCCGACTTGATGGTCGCCGTCGGGGCAGCCGCCGGGCCGCTGCCGACGGTTGTCACCGCTATATTCCAGCGCGCGCCTGTAGGCGTCGTGGTCAGGGTGGCGGCGCCAAGGTTCACCGTGCCGGTCGTGGTCGTGGCCGTCGCGGTGATGGTATTGCCCGTGCCACGCGAGGTGGTGCCGGACAGTACCCAATACCAGCGGCTGTTACTGCGGGCGGTCACGGTAGCGCCGGTGACGATCAGGTTCTCGACGACCCCTGCCGAGACCGCCACGGTTACCGTCGCCAGTGCCGATTCCGCACCCTTGGCATCGGCGGCCTGATAGGTAAAGGTCGCAGTGAATGGCGCGGTGACCGTGGCCGGTGGCGTGTAGATCACGCGCAGGCCATCGGTGCTGACCGAGCCCATGCCGGAGTCCGGTTGTGCCAGACCCACCACTTTAAGTGGCACGTTACCGTCAGGGTCGCTGTCGTTGGCCAGCACGTTGATGGTCACCGGTTGGCCGGTGTTGCTGATGGCGCTGTCGGGGTTGGCGATCGGTTTCTGGTTATCGTCGTTGGTACGGGTATCGCCAGTGCGGAAGGTTGGCAGCGCGGCGGAGTTGACGTAGGTCACGCCGTCCCAACCTGGCAGGGGCGTTGGCATCAACTGGAACTGGCCCGGATTCTCGCTATCCCAACGCATCAGCATGGAGGTGTCCTCGTGCTGGGTGTTGTGGCAGTGCTCCATGTAGGTCCCGGCGAACTCACGGAAGCGGATGGCGATGTCCACGTCCACGGTACTGTCGATGCCCTGGCCAATGAGATAGACGTCCTTGCGTGCCCATTTTTCCCATTCCGGCGGTGCCTTGCCGTCGCGGCTGAGGACGACGCCTTCTTCGAAATGCACGTGTACAGGGTGGCTCCAGCCGTTGCCGCCGTTCTTGATTTTCCACACTTCCAGGGTGCCGTCGCCGGAGAACCCAGCCGGGGTCGGGCCGCTGGCCAGTTGTGGCGCGGCGCTGATCCGGCGCAGGTCCGCGCGGTTGCCGAAACCACCATCGGTCTTGATGGTCCAGGGTTCTCCATCGGTGCCGTCGGAGCGACCGAAGATGAACTCCCGATGCCGCACGGTCTTGAGCTTGGCCTGCATCGTTGGATCGTCGCGGTTGACCGTCAGCGGGATCATGACCTTGCCGACCGGTTTACCCGGTTTGGCGGGTTCGTAGTCGGCGGGGTTCATGCTCACGTCCTGGCCGGCATAAGGCTGCACCACCATCTGCATGAACTTGCCCACCGCCGGGTCACCCAGGTCCCATTCCAGCCCCTTGCTGCCCAGTTTAAGCACCGCTTTGTACTTGCCGGACAGGACATCGGCCAGGCTCAGCGCAATATTCTCCGGACCCTTGCCGTTCTGATGCTCCATCAGGTTGACGAAGTACAGCTTGTCGCCGGTCTTGATCCCGTATTTCGAGAAGTTGACGATGATGTCGAAACGCTCGGCAATGCCCTGGGTGGGCAGTATCGCGTTGTGGTCCTGCACATCGCCGTCGGCGTCCAGGTCCATGCTGCCGTCGAAAGGCACGGCGTGTTCCATGAGGTTGCCGTCGTTGGCGATCATGTGGAACGGCACCCGGGTATAGGACAGGCCGGAACCTGCCGGACCGGGGAATTCGCCACCGGTGCCGACGACTTCACGCACCAGCGCGATCCTGAAGAAACGCGACACCGAGCCATTGAGGATGCGGAAGCGATAGCTGCGCGCACGCACGTTCAAGCGCGGCTGGTACTGCCAGTTGACCAGGATCTGATCGCCGAGGAAGCCATCGGTGTTGAACGGGTTGAACCACAACTGGCCGTTGGCATCCCAGGCCTTGTCGGCCACCATCAGGTTGACGTCGTAGTCACGGTTACCCCAGGGCAAGGCCGAACCGCTGGGCAGGCGCAGGTTGACACCGTCTTCCATGGCTTCGTTACCGCGATCCATGGCGCTGTAGTAGTTCATCATCGTCGCGTTGCCCTTGTAGACATTCTGCGCGGTGAAATCGAGCATGTGGTCGTGGAACCAGTGGGTGCTCATGGTCTCGCGCCAGTCGCCACGAATCTTGATGCTGCCGTTGTTGCAGGTCTTGAGGCCCGGAGTGGCGTCGTTGACGAACAGGGTTTCACCCGGAGCGCAGGGGAACGCCGCGCGCGGATCCTGCGCATTGGTATTGATGCTGTCATAGCCGGCCAACTGGATCGGCCAACGATAGTCGTAGTACTGGCCCGGAAAGAAAAACGCATTGGCAT
>NZ_AKJO01000056.1:0-2755 GCF_000282295.1 Pseudomonas sp. GM33 | reverse complement strand
CACTTCGGTCACCGTGCATATCGCCGGCAGCAACGACTCACCGACGATCATTTCCAACGGTGGCGGTGCGACGGCTTCGATCAACGTGGCGGAGAACACCACGGCGGTCTCGACAGTGTCGGCGACCGATGCTGATCTACCAGCGCAGACGCTGAGCTACTCGATCCTGAATACGGCCGGGACGGACTTCAGTAAGTTCTCGATCAGTTCGAGTGGGGTGCTGACCTTCAATTCGGCGCCCGATTACGAGAGTCCCCAGGATGTCGGTGGTACCGATGGCGACAACGCCTACGTTGTGGATGTTCAGGTGGCCGACGCCAGTGGTGGAATCGATACGCAGACGATTACGGTAAACGTGCAGAACGTCGTTGAAACTCCGATTGATACAACACCGCCAGCTTCACCGACTGGGCTGACTTACAACAACTCCGGTACAAACCATAAGCTTTCAGGGAGCGCCGAAGCTAATTCATTCATTAAGGTTTACCTGGACAATGGCAATGGCGTGTTTGGCGCCGGCGACACAGAAATTGGGACCGGAACGACCAATACCGGCGGTCAATTCGCCAATATTGATTTGGCTGGCAAGTTTACGGGTACCAAGACGCTATTTGTCACGGCTATGGACGCGGCAGGCAACGTGAGTGCTGCAACAAGCATTAGCCTGACTTACCCTGCGGGAGTGTCCGGAGAAGCAATTAACCTTGCGATTGCTGATCCATCGGCAGGCCTGAGCGATAGCTTTGTTGTCACAATTGCCGACGTTCCGTCAAATTGGACTCTAAACGCCGGAATCAACAACGGCGACGGCACCTGGACCATGCAGACCAGCGATCCCGGAGCATTGACCGTGACAACACCAGAAGGCTTCGCGGGCGCTGCGGTACTCCACATCAACATGACCTGGACTAACGCCGACGGCAGTGTGGGCAGTTCCTATGTATTCAATAACGTCGAGGCCTTTGCCCCCGACACGCCGATCTTCGCCCTGTCCGCTGACGACAACCTGACCGGTTCGTCCGGTACCGACACCTTCGTCTTCGCCCAGCCGATCGGCAACAATCAGATCTACAGTTTCGATGCCACGGCAGACAAGATCGACATGATAGGCTTCACGGGCGTCACCGGCTTTGCTGACTTGAGTATCATTAACGACGCCAATGGCAATGCATTGGTCAGCATAAGCTCGGGTCAGACGGTCACCCTGAAAGGTGTCGATGCCGCGAACTTGAGCGAAGCGAACTTCCAGTTCGATGTCGATCCGCTCACCAACAACGCCGGCACCCTCACCATTGCCGACGGCGCGATCATGCCGTTCGGTGGCAGCATCCATAACAGCGGCACCATCGAGCTCGGCTCCAGCGGCAACGAGACCAGCCTTGAGATTCTGTTCCGTGGCGCGACCTTGACCGGTGGCGGCCAGGTGCTGCTATCCGACAACGCGCAAAACGTGATTTTCGGCGGCAGCGCCGACACGGTACTCACCAATGCCGACAACACTATCTCGGGTGCCGGCCAGTTGGGCGCGGGGCAGATGATGCTGGTCAACTCGGGCCTGATCCTTGCCGGCGGCGTCAATGCGCTGGTGATCGATACCGGCAGTAGCGCCGTCACCAACACGGGGGTGCTGCAAGCCAGCGGCAGCGGCGGATTGCTGATTGAAAGTGCGCTCGTCAACAGCGGTAGCCTGTGGGCGAACGATGGCAATATCACCATCCACGGAGATGCAGCAGGCGCGGGAAGCGCGACTATCAGCGGTTCGGCGATGCTGGAATTCGGTGCGGCCTCCGATCAGCATGTGACGTTCGACAGCGGCGCGGCAGGCACGCTCAAGCTCGATGTGTCGACGGCGTTCAGTGGCAGCGTCAGCGGTTTTGCCGCAGGTGACAAGCTGGACTTTGGCGATGTGGCGTTCGGTGCCGATACGCAGATCACTTATGCAGCGAATGACACAGGCACCGGCGGCCTGCTGATGGTGAGCGACGGCGCGCATGCGGCGCAGATCGCGCTGAATGGCCAATACGCGGCGGCGGGTTTGCAGGCGAACGCCGAGGGCAGCGGCAGTGAGCTGGCCTACGATGCCGCGGCGGCAAATCACAGGATGCTGGGCGGTCTGGCCAACGACACGCTGGTCGGCGGTGCGGGTGACGATATGTTCCTTGGCGGGCAGGGCAACGACACGTTCTACGGCGGCCTCGGCAACGATACCTTCATGTTTGCTGCCGCAGGCTTCGGCAACGACTCGATCCAGGACTTCGACCTCAATCCGAGCGGAGGGCAGGACTTGCTCAATATTGCGGGGACGGGGATCAACAGCGAGACGTTCGCTGCCAACGTGAGCATTGCGGCTGACGGGGCGGACACGGTGATCGGGATCGGCGTGGACTCTATTCGCCTTGTCGGGGTCAGCAGTGCAGGTATCGATCAGGCGGACTTTATCCTGGCGGTTTGATGCTTTTGCTGCCAGCCGCTCGTTGCTGTGCGGTGGCAGACCCCATCGCGGATAAATCCACGACGGGATCTGTGGGAGGTATTTTCAAGAACTTCGATGTGGGTTGACTGACTTGCTCAGCGCGTCAAGCGGTCATCCCATCGAAGTCAGCAAAGGGGTTTCGATAACCACCTCACTCAGTAGTCTGAATAAGGCTGTGATCCGGGGGCACGCTTGGCGATTACCCGGTCCTACAGACAGTACTGGCTGGTAGGCAGCACGTCGATTTTGTCGAAATCGATGAATCGGCTGCAGCTGTCCATC
>NZ_AKJO01000055.1:0-12415 GCF_000282295.1 Pseudomonas sp. GM33 | reverse complement strand
CCCGCCGGTGAACAGCGGCGAGCGCTGGCGTCTGGCAGTCAAATTGAAGCGCCCGGTCGGGCTCCTCAATCCGCAGGCGTTCGATTACCAGGCCTGGTTGCTGGCACAACACATCGGGGCGACCGGGACGGTCAAGCAGGGCGAACGCCTTGCGCCAGCCCAATGGGCCTGGCGCGATAGCATCCGCCAGCGTTTGCAAGCGGTGAATGCCCAGGGGCGAGGCGGCGCGTTGACGGCGTTGGTGCTCGGGGACGGTGCCGGGCTGAGCCGCGAAGACTGGCAGGTATTGCAGGACACCGGCACGGTGCATCTGTTGGTGATTTCCGGGCAGCACATCGGCTTGCTGGCGGGCGTCGTGTATCTGCTGATTGCCGTCCTGGCCCGCCTTGGGTTGTGGCCGAACCGCCTGTCATGGTTGCCTTGGGCGTGTGGCCTGGCATTCGCCGCGGCGCTCGGTTACGGGATGCTCGCCGGATTCGGGGTGCCGGTGCGACGAGCCTGCCTGATGCTGGGCCTGGTGTTGTTGTGGCGTCTGCGGTTTCGTCATCTCGGTGCATGGTGGCCGCTTTTGCTGGCCCTCTGCGGCATTTTGCTGCTGGAGCCGCTGGCGAGTCTCCAGCCTGGTTTCTGGCTGTCTTTCGCGGCCGTGGCCGTCTTGATATTGACCTTCGGCGGCCGATTGGGCCCCTGGCGATGGTGGCAAACCTGGACCCGTGCCCAGTGGCTGATTGCTATCGGATTGTGCCCGTTACTGTTGATATTGGGATTGCCGATCAGCCTTAGCGGTCCGGCAGCCAATTTGCTGGCGGTGCCGTGGATCAGTCTGCTGGTGTTGCCGCCGGCCTTGCTTGGGACATTGCTGTTGCCGGTGCCCTACGTGGGCGAGGGCCTGTTGTGGCTGGCGGGCGGATTGATCGATGGGTTGTTCAGGGGCCTGGCATTGTTGGCCGAGGTGCTACCCGCGTGGGTGCCGAAGGCGATTCCTTTGGGGGTATGGAGCCTCGGCGCGCTGGGCGCTTTTCTACTGCTGTTGCCGCGTGGCGTTCCGTTGCGCCCGTTGGGTTGGCCTCTGCTGCTGTTGCTGGTATTCCCACCCCGGTCAATGCTGCCGGAAGGCACCGCTGAAGTCTGGCAGCTGGACGTGGGGCAGGGGTTGGCTGTTCTGGTGCGAACCCGGCATCACACCTTGCTGTATGACGCCGGACCGCGATTCGGTGAACTCGATCAGGGGGAGCGGGTGGTGCTGCCGGCGTTGCGCAAACTCGGGGTGAAGGACCTCGACCTGATGCTGATCAGCCACGCCCACGCCGACCATGCTGGCGGTGCCCGGGCGATTGCCAAAGGCTTGCCTGTGAAGCAGGTGGTCAGTGGTGAACCGTCAGACTTGCCTGTGGAGTTGCAGGCCGGGCGTTGTGAGAGCGGCCGGCAATGGACCTGGGATGAAGTCGATTTCCAGCTTTGGCACTGGCCATTGGCCGGCGACAGCAACCAGAACTCTTGTGTCTTGTTGATCGAGGCCAATGGCGAACGGTTGCTGTTGAGTGGCGACATCGATGCCGCCGCCGAAAGAGCCCTGCTGGACAGTCCGTTGGCCCTGCCCACCGAGTGGCTGCAGGCGCCACACCACGGCAGTCGCAGTTCGTCGTCAAACGCCCTGCTGGACGTCCTGCAACCTAAAGGGGCGCTGATCTCCCGCGGCCAGGGCAATTCGTTTGGCCATCCGCATCCCACGGTCATCGCGCGTTATCAAAAACGCGGGATGGCGATCTACGACAGCGTCGAACAGGGTGCCATTCGTCTGCAACTGGGGCGCTTCGAGCCGCCGTGGTCGATGCGCCAGGAACGGCGTTTCTGGCGCGATCCGCCGCCTTTGAACCCATGACCGAGCGTTATCAAAGCCCGACCGGTTGCGACATCACGGTCTTCGGTGCGTCCACCCCCTATGTTAGAGTGGCGCACTTTTTCGAGGGGATTGTCACTGTGTGGGAATTGGTCAAATCCGGCGGCTGGATGATGCTGCCGATCATTCTGAGCTCCATCGTGGCCATGGCCATCGTCGCCGAACGTCTCTGGACACTGCGCGCCAGCCGCGTGACCCCGGAGCATTTGCTCGGGCAGGTCTGGGTCTGGATCAAGGACAAACAGCTCAACAAGGAAAAACTCAAGGAACTGCGCGCCAACTCCCCGTTGGGCGAGATCCTGGCGGCCGGCCTGGCCAACTCCAAGCATGGTCGCGAGATCATGAAGGAGTGTATCGAAGAGGCCGCACAACGGGTCATCCATGAGCTCGAGCGCTACGTCGCCGCCCTCGGCACCATCGCCGCCATGGCGCCGTTGCTGGGCCTGCTGGGTACGGTGCTGGGCATGATCGATATTTTCAGTGCGTTCACAGGCTCAGGCATGACCACCAACGCTTCGGTACTGGCCGGTGGCATTTCCAAGGCCCTGATCACCACGGCCGCGGGCCTGATGGTGGGTATCCCCGCAGTGTTCTTCCACCGTTTCCTGCAACGCCGGATCGATGAGCTGGTGGTGGGCATGGAGCAGGAAGCGATCAAGCTGGTCGAAGTGGTGCAGGGTGATCGCGACGTGGACCTGACCGGGAGCAAAGCGTGAAATTCCGCCGCAAACCACGGGAAACGGTGGACATCAACCTCGCATCGCTGATCGACGTGGTGTTCATCCTGCTGCTGTTTTTTGTCGTGACCACCACCTTCACCCGTGAAACCCAGCTGCGCGTCGATCTGCCGGAAGCCGTCAGCGGTACGCCGGCCGACGATCAGAGCAAGCCGCTGGACATCGCCATCAGCGCCGACGGCGTGTTCTCGGTGAACAACCAGATCCTGCCGAAAAGCGACCTGGCCTCGCTGATGGACGCACTGCAAAAAGAAGCCAATGGCGACACCAACCGGCCGCTGTCCATCAGTGCTGACGGCAAGACTGCGCATCAGTCCGTGGTGACGGCCATGGATGCCGCCGGCAAACTCGGCTTCAGTCACTTGCGCATGACCACTATCGAGGCGGCGCCTCCCGCGCCCTGATGGCCATGTCCGATCGATTGCTCGCCGCGTGGTACGCAGGTCATCCGGCCCTGAAGCTGTTACAGCCACTGGAATGGCTGTACCGGCGCGTGGTCATGAACAAGCGCAAGCGCTTTCTGGCGGGTGAGGGCGAGATCTACCAGCCGCCGGTGCCGTTGATCGTGGTCGGCAACATCACCGTGGGAGGCACCGGCAAGACGCCGCTGATTCTATGGATGATCGAGCACTGCCAGCGCAGCGGCCTGCGGGTCGGCGTGGTCAGCCGCGGCTATGGCGCCAAACCGCCACAATTACCCTGGCGGGTCGAGGCCGAGCAGAGCGCCGACGTCGCCGGTGACGAGCCGCTGCTGATCGTTCAGCGCACGGGCGTGCCGCTGATGATCGACCCCAATCGCAGCAACGCCGTCAAAGCCTTGCTGGCCAGCGAGCCACTGGACCTGATCCTGTCCGACGACGGCATGCAGCATTACCGCATGGCTCGCGACCTGGAGCTGGTGCTGATCGACGCCGCCCGCGGCCTGGGCAACCGCCGTTGCCTGCCTGCCGGGCCATTGCGTGAGCCGGTCGAGCGCCTGCAAAGCGTCGACGCGGTCCTCTACAACGGCGCTGCATCCGACCGCGACGATGGCTTTGCCTTTCAATTGCAACCCACCGCGCTGATCAATCTGCGCAGTGGCGAACGCTGTCCCCTCGATCATTTTCCCGCCGGCCAGGCCCTGCACGCGGTGGCGGGTATCGGCAATCCGCAACGTTTCTTCAAGACCCTCGAAACGCTACACTGGCAGCCTGTTCCACATGCGTTTGCCGACCACGCCGAATACAGCGTGCAGGCGTTGAATTTCACGCCGTCATTGCCGTTGGTGATGACGGAAAAAGATGCGGTGAAATGCCGTGCCTTTGCCGCCGCCGACTGGTGGTACCTGGCGGTCGATGCCGTGCCGTCGCCGGCCTTCGTGGCCTGGTTCGACACACAGTTGATGCGCCTGCTGCCGGATCGTTTGTTGCCTTAACTCCGTTTTTTCCAGGGAATGCTCATGGACACCAAATTGCTCGACATCCTCGCTTGCCCGGTCTGCAAAGGCCCGCTCAAGCTCAGCGCCGACAAGACCGAGCTGATCAGCAAGGGCGCCGGCCTGGCCTACCCGATTCGCGATGGCATCCCGGTGATGCTGGAGTCGGAAGCGCGCACCCTGACCACCGATGAGCGTCTGGATAAATGACCACAGCCTTTACCGTTGTCATTCCATCGCGTTATGCCTCCACCCGCCTGCCAGGCAAGCCGCTGCTGCTGATCGCCGGCAAGCCGATGATCCAGCACGTCTGGGAACAGGCGAGCAAAAGCAGCGCCGGGCGGGTGGTGGTTGCCACTGACGACGCGCGCATCGTCGAGGCCTGCAATGGCTTCGGTGCGGAAGTGGTGCTGACCCGTGAGGATCACAATTCCGGCACCGATCGCCTGGCCGAAGTCGCGATGAAGCTGGGCCTGGCGCCCGATGCCATCGTCGTCAACGTGCAGGGCGACGAGCCGCTGATCCCGCCGAGCGTGATCGATCAGGTTGCCGCCAATCTGGCGGCCCACGCTGAAGCGCGCATGGCCACCCTGGCCGAGCCGATCGAAGACGCGGACACCCTGTTCAATCCCAACGTGGTCAAGGTCGTCAGCGACCTCAATGGCCTGGCGCTGACGTTCAGTCGCTCCACCTTGCCCTGGGCGCGGGATGCATTTGCCGTAAACCCTGAGCAGTTGCCGGAAGGTGTGCCGTATCGCCGCCATATCGGCATCTATGCCTACCGCGCCGGTTTCCTGCAGGATTTCGTCAACTGGGGTCCATGCTGGCTGGAAAACACCGAGTGCCTGGAACAGCTGCGTGCCCTGTGGCACGGCGTGCGCATTCACGTGGCCGATGCACTGATCGCGCCGCCAGCCGGCGTCGATACCGTTGAAGACCTTGAGCGCGTTCGTCGCCTGCTGGAGGCGTGATGCGCGTTTTGTTCGTGTGCCTGGGCAACATCTGCCGTTCTCCTACGGCCGAAGGCGTGCTGCGGCACAAACTGCGCGAAGCGGGGCTGGCCGATCAGGTTGAGGTCGCTTCCGCCGGCACCGGTGACTGGCATGTCGGCAAGGCGCCGGACAAGCGCAGCCAGGCCGTGGCGAAGCTGCGCGGTTACGACTTGTCGGCCCAGCGCGCCCGGCAAGTCAGCCGCGCCGATTTCGCCACCTACGACCTGATCCTCGCGATGGATAACAGCAACCTGCGCAACCTCAAGGCCTTGCAGCCCGCCAAGGGCAAGGCCGAGCTGGACCTGTTCCTGCGCCGTTACCAGTCGCCGATCGATGAAGTGCCGGACCCGTACTACGACGGCGAGCAAGGCTTCGAGCAGGTGTTGGACCTGATCGAGCGCGCCAGTGATTTGCTGGTGATTGAATTGAAGGGACGGTTATGAGTTTGCAGGTTCGATCGCAGGTATCGCTCAAGCCGTTCAACAGCTTCGGCGTGGATGTCCAGGCCCGGCTGTTTGCCGAGGCCCATAGCGACGCCGATGTGCACGAAGCCCTGGCCTACGGGCTGGAACACAAAGTCCAGGTACTGGTGATCGGCGGTGGCAGCAACCTGCTGCTGACGGCGGATATCGATTCGCTGGTGCTGCGCATGGCCACTCGCGGGATTCGCGTGCTGAGCGATGACGGAAGTAAAGTGGTGATCGAGGCCGAGGCGGGGGAGCCCTGGCATCCCTTTGTGCAACACACCCTAGCGCTTGGGTTGTCCGGCCTGGAAAACCTCAGCCTGATTCCCGGCACCGTGGGTGCGGCACCGATGCAGAACATCGGCGCCTATGGGGTCGAGATCAAGGACGTGTTCGCCGGCCTGACCGCTCTCGATCGCCAGACCGGCGAACTGCGCGACTTCAGCCTGGCGCAGTGCAACTTCGCTTACCGCGACAGCCTGTTCAAGCAGGAACCGGGGCGCTGGTTGATCCTGCGTGTGCGCTTCGCCCTCGACCGTGCCGCGCATTTGCACCTGGAGTATGGCCCGGTGCGTCAGCGCTTGACCGAACAAGGTATCGACCATCCGACCGCCCGCGATGTCAGCCGGGCCATTTGCAGCATCCGCAACGAAAAACTCCCGGACCCGGCCGTGCTCGGCAATGCCGGCAGTTTCTTCAAGAACCCTTTGGTGTCAGCGGCGCTGGCGGCACGGCTCAAGGGTGAATACCCGGACCTGGTGGCCTATGCGCAACCCGACGGGCAGATGAAACTGGCCGCTGGCTGGTTGATCGAGCGGGCGGGCTGGAAAGGTTTTCGCGATGCCGACGCAGGTGTTCACAAGTTGCAGGCACTGGTGCTGGTCAACTATGGCGGCGCAACGGGCCTGCAATTGCTGAACCTGGCGCAGCGCATCCAGAAAGACATTTCAGACCGTTTCCATGTCGACCTGGAAATGGAACCGAACCGGTATTGAGCTAAGCTTTCAGGACAGATCAAAAAGCCCTGCACAATGTTTATTGTGCAGGGCTTTTTTGTTAATGCTCGGTTAACTTAGTCAGCTAACGATGCACAGTCTTGCTTCACCAAAGGCCCGGTGCAGACCGTTTGTGTCTGCATAAGAGAGCCGATTAGCCTGAGTCGATCTGCGTGCGACCCACCGAGATCCAGCGGCAGATTGCTCGACCCCATCACTCAAGATCCATGCGGGCGTGCCCATGATTACCCTGAAGCTCAATGGTCAAGACCATCATCTCGACGTCACCGAGGACATGCCGCTGCTCTGGGCGATCCGCGACGTGGCCGGTTACAACGGCACCAAATTCGGCTGCGGCATGGGCCTGTGCGGGGCCTGCACCATTCATATCGAAGGGGCTCCGGCACGCAGTTGCATCACGCCCATCGGTTCCGTCGTCGGTCAGAATGTCAGCACCATCGACAACCTGCACGCCGACCCGATCGGCAAAGTCGTCCAGCAAGCCTGGCTCGACACGGCGGTCGCCCAATGCGGTTTCTGCCAGGGCGGACAAATCATGTCGGCGACAGCGCTGCTCAAGACCCACCCGAACCCCAGCGACGAGCAGATTGAAGAAGCGATGGTCGGCAACATCTGCCGCTGCGGCACCTACAACCGAATCAAGACCGCCATCCGCCAGGCCTCCACTCACCTGAAGGAGGCCAAGGCATGAGCCGCTTACCGAATGATTTCACCCTGAGCAATCTGAGCCAGCTCAGTCGCCGTGGTTTTCTCAAAGGCGTAGGCGCCACCAGTGCGCTGGTATTGGCGGCGAGCTGGGGCTGGCAAGACGCTTTTGCCGAAGAAAAAGACAAGAAGTTCGGCGCCGACGGCATGCCCCACGGCTGGGTCGACGATCCGAAAGTCTATGTGAGCATCGCCGCCGATGGCGCGGTGACTGTGATCTGCAACCGCTCGGAAATGGGGCAGGGCGTGCGCACCAGCCTGACCATGGTGGTGGCTGATGAGCTGGAAGCCGATTGGGCGCGGGTCAAGGTACAGCAGGCCCCGGGCGATGAAGCACGTTTCGGCAACCAGGACACCGACGGCTCACGCAGCATGCGCCACTGGTACGAACCGATGCGTCGTTGCGGGGCTGCTGCACGCGCCATGCTGGAGCAGGCCGCCGCTGACCAGTGGAAAGTCTCGGTGGGCGAGTGCCATGCGCAACTGCATAAAGTCATCCATAAACCCTCAGGCCGCGAACTGGATTATGGCGCGCTCGCCGCCGCTGCGAGCGCTTTGGCCGTACCGGCGCGTGACAGCCTGAGGCTCAAGCAGCCTTCGGAATTCCGTTACATCGGCAAGGAAGGCACCAAAGCCATCGACGGTGAAGACATCGTCAACGGCCGTGCGGTGTACGGTGCCGACGTGCATTTCGACGGCATGCTGTACGCGACCATTGCCCGACCCACGGTGTATGGCGGCAAAGTCAAAAGTTTCGACGGTAGCGCGGCGATGAAAGTCCCCGGCGTGGTCAAGGTGCTGCAGATCGAAAGCCGTCCGTTGCCTTCGGAGTTCCAGCCCCTGGGTGGCATCGCCGTGGTGGCGAGCAATACCTGGGCGGCGATCAAGGGCCGGGAGGCGCTGAAAATCGAGTGGGATGACGGCCCCAACGCCAGCTACGACTCGATCGCCTATCGCAAGGAGCTCGAAGCGGCCTCGCTCAAGCCTGGCAAGGTGGTGCGCAATACCGGCAACATCGACGAAGCCATGAGCAGCGCCGACAGTACGCTGGAAGCCTCTTACTACTTGCCGCATTTGTCACAGTCGCCGATGGAGCCGATGGTCGCCATTGCGCGGTTCAAGGACGGTGCGTGCGAGGCCTGGGGGCCAAGCCAGGCGCCGCAGGTCACCCGGGAACGAATCGGTGAACGCCTGGGGCTGCCGTTCGATAAGGTCACGTTCAATGTGACCTTGCTGGGCGGTGGGTTCGGGCGCAAGTCCAAGCCTGACTTCATCATCGAAGCCGCGATCCTCGCCAAGGAATTCCCCGGCAAAGCGGTGCGGGTGCAATGGACCCGCGAAGACGACATTCATTGCTCCTACTTCCACACCGTATCGGCCGAATACCTCAAGGCCGGCCTGAACAAGGACGGTCTGCCGTCCGGCTGGTTGCA
This sequence comes from Pseudomonas sp. GM33, assembly GCF_000282295.1. Taxonomy (NCBI): domain Bacteria; kingdom Pseudomonadati; phylum Pseudomonadota; class Gammaproteobacteria; order Pseudomonadales; family Pseudomonadaceae; genus Pseudomonas; species Pseudomonas sp. GM33. Next base: position 3,754 of record NZ_AKJO01000055.1, on the reverse strand, counting down.
CCGTACAGTGGCGCCGAGCATCACGGCGTTGTTTGCGCCGGGCATGAACCACGAGGCGGCGTTCGAACTGGGCATGGGCTTCACCAACATGGCGTATGCGATCCCCAACATTCGCCTGGAAAACCCCGAGGCCACGGTGCATACCCGCGTCGGCTGGTATCGCTCGGTGTCGAACATTCCCCATGGCTTCGCGATCCAGAGTTTTATCGATGAGCTGGCGCACAAGGCCGGGGACGATCCGCTGAAGTACCAGATCAGATTGCTCGGCCCGGACCGTCGGATCGATCCGCGCACCTTGAGCGAAGAGTGGAACTACGGTGAATCCCCCGAGCGGTATCCGATCGACACCGCGCGCCTGCGCACGGTACTGGAGACCGCCGCTAAAGCCGCGGGTTGGGGGCGTGAGCTGCCCAAGGGGCACGGCCTGGGTCTGGCGGTGCATTACAGCTTCGTGACCTATGTGGCGGCGGTGATCGAGGTAGAGGTCAAAGACGACGGTACGCTGGTGGTGCACAAGGCCGACATCGCCGTCGATTGCGGACCGCAGATCAATCCCGAGCGGATTCGCGCGCAATTCGAGGGGGCCTGCGTCATGGGCCTGGGTAATGCGGTGCTCGGGGAAATCAGCTTCAAGGACGGCAAGGTCCAGCAGGACAACTTCCACATGTACGAAGTGGCGCGCATGTCTCTGGCGCCGAAGGAGGTGGCTGTGCATCTGGTGACGCCGCCGGGTGACGTGCCATTGGGCGGTGTCGGTGAACCGGGTGTGCCACCGATTGCGCCGGCCCTGTGCAACGCGATCTTTGCTGCCACCGGCAAGCGCATCCGCAACCTGCCGGTTCGTTATCAGTTGTCGGGCTGGCAGCAGGCCGGAGCCTGATGGACAGCGCCGACCTGAACGTCCTGCGCAGTGTGCTGCAATGGCAGCGCGCCGGTCAGCGGGTGGTCTTGTACAGCGTGGTCGAAACCTGGGGCACGGCGCCCCGGGCCCCCGGCGCCATGCTGGCCCTGCGTGAAGACGGCGTGGTGATTGGCTCGGTTTCCGGCGGATGTGTCGAGGATGACTTGATCGCCCGGCTGCACGACGGCCGTCTCGCACTGGACGGGCCTCCGGTGCAACTGATCACGTACGGCGTGACCCGCGAGGAAGCCGCACGTTTCGGTTTGCCCTGCGGCGGCACCTTGCGCTTGACCGAGGAGCGCATCGACGATGGGGATTGGGTCGAGCAACTGCTGGCCCGATGCGAGGCCCATGAAATCGTTGCCCGTGAACTGAACCTGGCCACCGGCGAAGTGCTTCTGCAGCCGGCCAGTAAAGCTGACGTCTTGACGTTCGACGGTCAGACCTTGCGGGCGATCTATGGGCCGCGCTGGCGCTTGCTGCTGATCGGCGCCGGGCAGTTGTCGCGCTATGTCGCGGAAATGGCCCGCCTGCTGGATTTCGAGGTGCTGATTTGCGATCCGCGCAGCGAGTTCGTCTACGGCTGGGAAGAGCAGCACGGACGATTCGTCTCGGGCATGCCGGATGAGGCGGTGTTGAATATCCAGACCGATGAGCGCACGGCCATCGTGGCCTTGACCCATGATCCGCGCCTGGACGACATGGCGCTGCTCACGGCCCTGGATTCCAAAGCCTTTTACGTTGGAGCACTGGGATCTCGGGTCAACAGCCAGAAGCGCCGGGAAAACCTGGCTCAACTGGGTTTGCCGCAACCGGCGATTGACCGTTTGCATGGTCCGATCGGCTTGCACATCGGCAGTCATAATCCAGCGGAAATTGCCTTGTCGCTCATGGCGGAAATCGTCGCGGTCAAAAATGGCGTCGAACTGAAACAGAAGAAAGTCTTGCGGGAGAAGGTATGAGCGAGTCCATTGGCGTCGTCGTACTGGCGGCGGGGCAGGGCAGCCGGTTTCGTCAGGTGGCGGGTGTCGAAAAGGATAAATTGCTGGTCGATTGCACGGGGCGTGATGGCGCGGTTCGATCCGTCATTGAACACACATTGGTCAACCTGCCGGCGACGCTGGGCAGACGCGTATTGGTGACCACTGCTGACCGCCCGCAATTGATTCGCATGGCTCAGGCCTATGGCTGTGAGATTGTGCTGATCGAATCGACGGGAATGGGCGACAGCATTGCCGCCGGGGTCGCTGCCTGCAAACAACTCGATGGCTGGCTGATGGTGCTGGGGGATATGCCGTTCATCCTGCCGTCCAGTATCGAGCAAGTGGTGGCGGGTATTGGCAATGACAGCATCAGTGTGCCGGTACAGGGGGGTAAGTATGGGCATCCGGTCGGGTTTGGGCGGGACTTCGCAGCGGGGTTGATGGCGCTATCGGGGGATCGTGGCGCGAAACCGCTGTTTGCCCAAGGGCGGGTGGTCGAAGTGACTGTGGATGATTCAGGTGTGTTGTGGGATGTGGATGTGCCTGAGGCACTAACCTTCAGGCCAGCATAGGTCCTTGTGGGAGCGAGCTTGCTCGCGATAGCGGTGGATCAGCTAGCACCAATGTTGAATATCATTCCGCTATCGCGAGCAAGCTCGCTCCCACAGGGGATTGGGGGATATTCAGGGATATAAAAAAGCCCCGCCTGGGTTCACCAGGCGGGGCTTTTTAGTGGCCGATGGAATCAGGCGAGAGGTTTGGTCTCGTGCTCTTTTTCCAGGGCTTGCTCGTGTTGCTCTACCGCTTCCTGAACGGACCGCGGCGCTTCGTGGATCACCGACTCAGCCGGCTCGGCAACCACTTCGGCGGCCGGGGCAGGCGCTTCTTCAACCGCTTCAACCGGAGCTGCAGCGGCAGCCAGTTCAGCTTCCTTCTGCAGACGCTCGGCTTCGCGCTTGCGACGACGCACTTCACGCGGGTCGTTAGGCGCACGGCCACTTGGCGTCAGGGCGCTGACAGGAGCGGCCTCGACGACTGGCGCAGGCGCTTCGGCAATTACCGGAGCTTCAACGACAGGCGCTTCAACCACCGGCGCCGGAGCCGGTTCCGCGGCGGCAACCACCGGCTCGGAAACCATGGCTTCGGCCACTTGGGTCTCGGCAGCAGGCGCTGGTGTTTCAGCGACGGCTGGCTCGGCCACCCAGTTGAATGCCGTTTGCTCTTCACGCACTTCGCGAACGGTTTCAGTCACGGTCTCGACGACCGCTTCTGCAGCTACGGCAGGTGCTTCAACCACTGGAGCCTGCTCGGCAACCGCTTCAACGGCTGGCTGAGCTTCTGGCGCCACTTCGATTTCCGGCGAGGCGGTGACTTCGACCGGAGTGGTCGCTTCAACGACTGGCGCTTCAACCTGAGCTGCTTCCAGGGTCGCGGCGGTGGCGCGTTCGGCTTGCACATTGGCTTCAGCTTCGGCTGGAGCGCTGATCACGCTGCTGGCAACGGCTGCGGTCACGGCCAGGCCGGCGGCCAGATCGGCAGTGCTTGGCGCTTCAGCGTTTTCGCCGGACTCGGACTCTTCCGAACCTTCGATCACGTTGCCGTTGGCGTCACGCTGACGCTCGCGACGGTTGCTGCGACGACGCTGGCCACGGGAACGGCGGCGTGGACGATCGCCTTCGGCGTTTTCCTGACCTTCTTCCTGCAGTTGCTCTTCGTTGGTGGTCAGTTCTTCTTCGGCAGCGGCGGCAGCAGCTTGTTCGGCACGAGGCTGACGCTCTTCACGCGGTGGGCGTGGAGCACGCTCTTCACGTGGCTGGCGAGCCGGACGCTCTTCTGCGGTAGCAGCGGCGGCCGGAGCAGCCGGAGCAGC
>NZ_AKJO01000054.1:0-5791 GCF_000282295.1 Pseudomonas sp. GM33 | reverse complement strand
CGGCAAAACTTGACCAGAACAGGCTCGCTCCTACAGGGCGTTCTGCACCACCACTTGCTCACTCTCCCCTTCCACCGCCAGCCACCACGCACCACCACGCTGCGGATGCATCAGATTGAACGCCTCTCCCATCTGCGGAGTGGTGATCGATACGTTGCGTTCCCAGGCCAGGGCCAGGATGCGGTCGAAGGGTTCGTACCAGGCGTGCATCGACAGGTCGAAGGTGCCGTTGTGGATCGGCAGTAGCCAGCGGCCCTTGAGGTCGAGGTGGGCTTGCAGGGTTTGTTCGGGTTGCATGTGCACGTGCGGCCAGTCGACGTTGTAGGCGCCGGTTTCCATCAGGGTCAGGTCGAATGGGCCGTACTGTTCGCCGATGCGTTTGAAGCCGTCGAAGTAGCCGCTGTCGCCGCTGAAGAAAATGCGCGTGTCACCGTCGATCATCACCCACGAGGCCCAGAGGGTGCTGTTGCTGTCGAACAGGCCACGGCCGGAGAAATGTTGCGATGGGGTGGCGATGAACCGGATGCCCTCGACTTCCGTGCCTTGCCACCAATCCAGTTGGCGGACTTTGCTGGGGTCGATGCCCCACTTGATCAGGGTGTCGCCTACGCCCAGCGGGGCCAGGAAGTGTTTGGTCTTGTCCGCGAGTTTCAACACAGCCGCATGATCCAGGTGATCGTAGTGGTCGTGGGACAGGATTACCGCTTCGATCGGCGGCAATTCCTCCAGGCTGATCGGTGGCTGGTGGAAACGCTTGGGGCCGGCCCATTGCACGGGCGAGGCGCGCTCGGCGAAGACCGGGTCGGTGATCCAGAATTTGTCGCGCAACTTGAGCAGCACCGTGGAGTGGCCCAGGCGATAGACGCTGTGATTCGGAGCTGCGATCAGCGCGGCTTGCTTCAGGGCTTGCACCGGGACGGGGGCGCTCGGGCGGGTGTTTTGCGGTTTATGGAACAGCGCGTTCCACAGGATGCCCATGGTTTTGCCAAAGCTTAAACGTTGAACCGGCGTGAAGTTCTGATATTGGCCTTGAGCCTGTCGGGACGCTTCAGGTGTGGAGGCGTTGTCCGCCGGGGAGTTTGAATTGGCCATGACTGAGTGACTCCAGAAAAACCGCGTTTGACGCGATTTACCTCTTTGGGACGATAAATGGCCAAGGCACGCACGCATCAGCCGGACTTTCTATTTTTACCGGGCAGGATTAACAAAACATTACACTGCACAGTGTAGTTTCTAGGTTGCATCAAAGTCGATGACAAGTAAACTGCTGAGTGTAGTTTCCCTTTTCTTCCTGCCGAAGCGTACTTATGACAGCTCCACAGCGCCTCACCGACCGAAAACGCCAAGCGATCATTCAAGCCGCGATCATCGAGTTCCGTGACAACGGTTTCGAGATCACCAGCATGGACAGGATTGCGGCCACTGCCGGCGTGTCGAAGCGCACGGTGTACAACCACTTTCCCAGCAAGGAAGAGTTGTTCGCCGAGATCCTCAATCAACTATGGATCCGGGTGACGGCAGAACAGGAAACGGCCTACCGTCCCGACCTGCCGTTGCACGACCAATTGCGCGTGTTGCTGATGGCCAAGCTGCAAATGTTGGGTGATGACAATTTTCTCGATCTGGCTCGGGTGGCGATAGCAGCGACCATTCATTCCCCGGAGCGGGCGCAGGATATGGTGGCGCGAATGGGCGAACGCGAAGAAGGGCTGACGGTGTGGATTCGGGCCGCACAGGCCGATGGCCGATTGAAAGCCGTGGCGCCTGAGTTCGCCGCTCAACAGATCCATGGCCTGCTCAAGTCTTTTGCATTCTGGCCGCAGATTTCCATGGGCCAACCCAGCTTGTCAGCCGAGGAGCAAAACACGGTGGCGGATTCCGCTCTGGCCATGTTCCTGGGCTATTACCAGCTCTAGTCCAGCCATCTACAGCACTTGCCGACATTAAATGGCTTCGAAGGACACTGATTAATCCGGCTGGAATAAATGACAATGTGCACCGCTTTTACCGATGAGCGGTAATTCCGCCCCCATGCAGTAAAGTGTTTCAGAATGAATCTGGTGCAGGAAATTATGGATAGACAACACGGCAAGGGTTTGTCATTTGCCAAACGCATCTACATGCCTCGAACCATTGGCTTGGGCATCGGCAGTTTCAGTGTGGCCGCCGCTCTGTATCCGTTGCACTTGCCGGTCTGGGTCTGGGTTTTGTTGGCACTCAATGGTTTTGTCTGGCCGCATCTCGCTTATCAACTGTCGAGCCGCTCGGCCTTTCCCTACAAGGCTGAACGCCGGAATCTGCTTTACGATTCGCTGTGCGGTGGCTTTTGGGTTGCGACGTTCCAGTTCAATCCGCTGTGCACCGTGACCATTCTGGCGATGATGGCGATGAACAATGTCGCCGCCGGCGGCCATCGGATGTTCCTGTTGGGCAGCCTGAGCCAAGCGGCGGGCGTGCTGATTGCCTGGTCGCTGTTCGGCGCGGCATTCACCCTGTCGACCACGCAATTGCAGGTGTGGGCGTGCTTGCCGATGCTGACGCTCTACCCGTTGGCGTTGGGCATGGTCTGCTACCGGTTGGCGATCAAGCTTTCAGAACATAAACGTACCCTGAGCGCCCTGAGCCGCACCGACAGTTTGACCGGGTTGCTCAACCACGGTGCCTGGAAGGACTTGCTGCAACTGAAGTTTCGCGAGTGCAGCCAGCGTCATGAGCAGGCCGTCATTGCACTGATCGACATCGACCATTTCAAGGCCATCAATGACACCTACGGTCATCTCATCGGTGACTCGGTGCTGCGCCAGTTGAGCGTCGAGCTCAAGTGCAACCTGCGCGAATGCGACCTGGCCGGCCGCTATGGCGGTGATGAGTTTTGCGTGATTCTGCCCAACATGCCGCTGGATCAGGCCGTGGACGTGATGGAGCGTTTACGCAGCGTGCTGCAAGACTATCGGCATGGGGAAGTGCCCGAACTGCGGGTCAGCCTGAGCATCGGTCTGGCGGCCTACCAACCGTCGTTCACCGATGCAACGGCCTGGCTCGATGACGCTGACAAAGCCCTGTACACCGCGAAAAATACCGGACGCAACAAGGTCAGCGTCAACACGAGCAACACCGGCCTGGAAACGTCGAACACATGATGTGATCGCTTGGCGATTACGCTGCTCGAATGACGCTAGGGCTATAGTGAGCCTCAGTCCCAGCGCCCAGCAGAGAGCACCATGAACACCACGCCAACAGACAACGCCACCGCAGCCCCCGTCGATCACCTGCGTTTCCATCGCCATCACGCCCATCTGGCGCCGACCTTTGGCAATGACAAGTTTGCCCTGCGCGCCGAAGCCTTTGCGCGGTTCTTCGGTACCCCGACCTTTCTCGGCGCCCAAACGCTGATCGTGGTGGTCTGGGTGTGCCTCAACGCGTCCGGAATCACCCACTTCGATGTGTACCCGTTCATCCTGCTCAACCTGGCGTTCAGCCTGCAATCGGCCTATGCCGCGCCACTGATTCTGTTGGCCCAGACGCGTCAGGCCGCACGCGACAAAGCCCAATCCGATGCCGATGCACAGCACCGCGAAGCGCTGGCGACCGCCAACAGCGAGCGACAGGCAGAAGCCGCGAAAAACACCGCACAACTGCTGGAGCTGCTCGAGCAGAACACCCGCCTCACGGAGATGACCAAGGCCCTCACCGAGCGCATCGAAAACCTGACTTCGGAAATGCATCAACACTTCGTGCGCAAGGATGAGCCACAGGCCTGAACGGTTTCACGGCAGTTTCAGCGCCCGCCCCAGCTCATCGAACAAGGTGACCACCGAGCGCAAGGCTCGGCAGTCGGGACGCGTCAGCAGCCACAGCGCGGTGTCGTATCCGTGCAAGGGCTCGCCCAATGGACGCAATCCCTCGCCGATCAAGAAGTCCGGCAACGCTGCGACACCCAGCCCCGCCCTGACCAGCTCGGTAACCGACAGCATGCTGTTGCAACGGTAACCCGGCGTTACGCCCGGCAAGGTCTGGCGACGCCAGATCACGGTCGGGTGATCCGGCAGGAAGTCATCCGGGGCGATCCAGGTCAATGAGGCCAGCTCTGTGGTGTTGACCGATTGCAGGTATCGCTCGCTGGCGCAGACGCGGTAGGCAATGTCCGCCAGCCGCCGTCCTACCAGATGCTCCGGTGGCGTGCGGGTCAGGCGCAGGGCAATGTCGGCATCCCGACGGCTGAGGTTGGCAAAGTCATTGGAGGTGCTGAGTTCGAGCGTCAGCGCCGGATAGTTCGGCATGAACTGCGCCAGCGCCGGCAACAGCAAACCTTGCAGGACCGAATCGGTACAGGTCAGGCGCACGATGCCGCTGATCACTTCCCCGCCCTGCTCCACACCGATGCGCGCCGCCTCCAGCGCCTGTTCAGCGCGCTCGGCCTGCTCGGCCAGTGACTGCGCCAGGGTGGTGGGCAGGTAACCGGCGCGGCTTTTTTCGAACAATTGCTGACCCAGCGCAGCCTCCAGCCGACGCACCGCTCGAAACACCGTCGAGACGTCCACCTTCAACAGCTGCGCGGCGCGGGCCAGAGAGCCGCCGCGCACCAATGCAAGGATCAGGGCCAGGTCCGGGTAGTCCAGTCGATAGTGCGTCGCTGCATTGATCACTTGGGAAAACGCCAATATTGAGTGCGTGAGCGCCAATCTATAGTGGGCCTCAGGAATCAACAAGTGCAGAGGCCCCTCATGGAAAACCCTCCGATTCGCATCGCCCTGATCGGCGACTACGACCCGCAAGTCACCGCCCACCAGGCCATTCCCGTAGCCCTTGAAATGGCCGCTGAACACAGCGGCCTGAACGTGCATTGGCAATGGCTGGCCACCGATGAAATCCACGCCGAGACATCGCTGCACCCCTTCGATGGTTTCTGGTGCGTGCCGGCCAGCCCGTATCGCAACATGGACGGTGCATTGCTGGCGATCCGTTTTGCCCGTGAACAACGGCGACCGCTCCTCGGCACCTGCGGCGGTTTTCAACACACCGCGCTGGAATATGCGCGCAATGTACTGGGCTGGTTGGATGCCGAACATGGCGAGACTGCACCCGATGCAGCACGGGCGCTGCTGACGCCACTGTCGTGTGCGCTGGTAGAGGCCGTCGATTCCATTCATCTGGCTGAAGGCTCGTTGATCGCACAGGCGTACGAAAGCGCCGAGATTCGTGAAGGCTATCGCTGTCGCTATGGGGTGAATCCGCAGTTCGAAGGGGAGTTGCTCAAGCGCGAGTTGCACGCCGTCGGCCACGATTCGCAACAGGGACTGCGCGCGGTCGAACTCAGCGGCCATCCGTTCTTTGTCGCGACCTTGTTCCAGCCCGAGCGGGCGGCACTCGGGGGCGTCTTGCCGCCGCTGGTTAGCGCCTTTGTCCAAGCCTGTGCGGGGCGCTCGTCATGATCGCCGATACGCCAACGGCGGCTTACTACGCGGTGATCTTCACGTCGCTGCGCACCGAGGGCGATCAGGGTTATGCCGAAGCGGCTGCAAGGATGCTTGAACTCGCCCGTGAACAGCCGGGGTTTCTCGGAGTGGAATCGGCTCGGGGTGAGGATGGATTGGGAATAACCGTGTCGTATTGGGTCAGTGAGGCGGCGATTCTGGCGTGGAAGCAGCATCCGGAGCATACGGCGATTCGCGAGCGTGGGCGTTCGACCTGGTATGCGCGGTGTCATACAAGGGTGTGTCGGGTTGAGCGGGCCTATGGGTTCAGTCTGTAAAGGATGCGGTGTTTTTGAGGCCGTCTTCGCGGGCAAGCC
>NZ_AKJO01000053.1:0-5059 GCF_000282295.1 Pseudomonas sp. GM33 | reverse complement strand
CCCCCCTGCCGATGCCGACCCAGTCACCTTCGTTGATGCCACGGCTCTCGGCATCGGTCGGGTGGATTTCCAGGCGGTCTTCGTCGTGCCAGGCGACGTTGTCGGTGCGTCGGGTCTGGGCGCCGACGTTGTACTGGCTGAGGATGCGCCCGGTGGTCAGCAGCAGTGGATAACGAGTGTTGACCTTCTCCTCGGTCGGCACGTAGCCGGTGAGCATGAAACGCCCCTTGCCGCGCACGAACTCCTCGATGTGCATGGTCGGCGTACCGTCCGGCGCCTCGGCGTTGCACGGCCATTGCAGGCTGCCGTGGCGGTCCAGTTCGGCGTAGCTGACGTTGGTGAAGGTCGGCGTCAGGCTGGCGATTTCATCCATGATTTCCGATGGATGTTTGTAGTTCATCGGGTAACCCAGGGCATTGGCCAGGGCCACGGTGCCTTCCCAGTCGGCCTTGCCACCCAGCGGGTCCATGACCTTGCGCACCCGGGAGATGCGCCGTTCGGCGTTGGTGAAGGTGCCGTCTTTTTCCAGGAACGAACTGCCCGGCAGGAACACATGAGCGAACTTGGCGGTTTCGTTGAGGAAAATATCCTGCACCACCACGCACTCCATGGCCGACAAAGCGGCGGTGACGTGCTGGGTATTCGGATCGCTCTGGGCGATGTCTTCGCCCTGGCAATACAGACCCTTGAAGCTGCCGGCCAGGGCCGACTCGAACATGTTGGGAATACGCAACCCCGGATCAGGTTGCAGGGTGACGTTCCACGCCTGTTCGAACTGCGCCCGCACCACCTCGTTGGAGATGTGTCGGTAGCCAGGCAACTCATGGGGGAAGGAGCCCATGTCGCAGGATCCCTGCACGTTGTTCTGCCCCCGCAACGGGTTTACGCCCACGCCTTCGCGGCCGATGTTGCCGGTGGCCATGGCGAGGTTGGCGATGCCCATCACCGAAGTACTGCCCTGACTGTGTTCGGTGACGCCCAAACCGTAGTAGATCGCCGCATTGCCACCGGTGGCATACAGGCGCGCAGCGGCACGGATGTCGGTAGCGGGTACTCCGCAGACAGGGCCAAGGGCTTCCGGCGAGTTTTCCGCACGGCTGACGAACTCACTCCAAATCGCGAAATCGCTGCCCTCACAACGGGCGTCGATAAAGGCCTGATTGAGCAAGCCTTCAGTGACGATGACATGAGCCAGCGCGTTGAGCATGGCGACGTTGGTGCCCGGGCGCAGGGCCAAATGGTATTCGGCGCGGGCATGCACCGAGTCCACCAGATCAATGCGCCGTGGATCGATGACGATCAGCCGCGCGCCTTCACGCAAGCGGCGTTTGAGCTGGGAGGCGAACACCGGGTGGGCGTCGCTCGGGTTGGCGCCCATCACCAGGATCACGTCGGCCTGCATCACCGAATCGAAACTCTGGGTGCCGGCGGACTCGCCCAAGGTCTGTTTCAAGCCATAACCGGTCGGCGAGTGGCAGACCCGCGCACAGGTGTCGACGTTGTTGTTGCCGAACGCGGCGCGCACCAGTTTTTGCACCAGATAGGTTTCTTCGTTGGTGCAGCGGCTGGAGGTGATGCCACCAATGGAGTCGCGGCCATATTTCTGCTGCAGCCGGCGGAATTCGCTGGCGGCGTAGGTCACCGCTTCATCCCAGCTGACTTCCTGCCACGGGTCGTTGATATGTTTGCGGATCATCGGCTTGGTGATGCGATCCGGGTGGGTCGCATAGCCCCAGGCAAAGCGCCCCTTGACGCAGGAGTGGCCGTGGTTGGCCTGGCCGTTTTTGTCCGGAACCATGCGCACCAGTTGGTCGCCTTTCATCTCGGCGCGGAACGAGCAGCCCACGCCGCAATAGGCACAGGTGGTGATCACGCTGCGTTCGGGCTGGCCCAGTTCGACCACGCTTTTTTCCATCAGGGTCGCGGTCGGGCAGGCCTGCACGCAGGCACCGCAGGACACGCATTCCGAATCGAGGAAGTTATCCCCACCGGCCGCCGCCACCCGGGATTCAAACCCGCGCCCGGTAATGGTCAGGGCAAAGGTGCCCTGGGTTTCTTCGCAGGCGCGCACGCAGCGGTTGCAGACGATGCACTTGCTCGGGTCGTAATCGAAGTAGGGGTTGGAGGTGTCCTTCACATCGGCCAGATGGTTGTCGCCCTCATAGCCGTAACGCACCTCCCGCAGGCCGACCTGGCCAGCGACGGTTTGCAGCTCGCAGTTGCCGTTGGCCGAACAGGTCAGGCAGTCCAGCGGGTGATCGGAGATGTACAGTTCCATGACGTTACGGCGCAGGGTCGCGAGCTTCGGCGTCTGGGTGTGTACGCTCATGCCTTCAGTGACCGGCGTGGTGCAGGACGCCGGATAACCGCGCATGCCGTCGATCTCCACCAGGCACATGCGGCAGGAGCCGAAGGCTTCCAGGCTGTCGGTGGCACAGAGTTTCGGAATGGTGGTGCCCAGCAGCGCGGCGGCGCGCATCACCGAAGTGCCTTCTGGCACGCTGATGCTGCGGCCGTCGATGCTCAGCGTGACTTGCACCTGGCTCTCACGGGCAGGAGTGCCGAGGTCGATATCGGTGTTCGGGTCGAAGAGAGTGATCATTGCTCGGCCTCCGAGGGCTGCAAGCCGAAGTCGGCGGGGAAGTGCTTGAGGGCGCTGGCGACCGGAAACGAAACCATGCCGCCCAACGCACATAGCGAACCGTATTGCAGGGTGTCGCACAGGTCCTTGAGGATGATCACCTGCTCATCGCGCCCGCTCTGGTCCGGCGCGGCCAGCAAGCGGTCGATCACCTCCACGCCCCGAGTCGAGCCGATGCGGCACGGGGTGCATTTGCCACAGGATTCCTCGGCGCAGAACTCCATCGCAAAGCGTGCCATGTGGGCCATGTCCAGGGTGTCGTCAGCCACCACCACACCACCGTGACCGAGCATCGCGCCGATGGCGGCAAAGGCTTCGTAATCCAGCGGCGTGTCGAATTGCGACGGCGGCACCCAGGCGCCAAGAGGGCCGCCCACCTGCGCAGCCTTCAGCGGCCGGCCACTGGCGGTGCCTCCGCCGTAGTCTTCCACCAGTTCCCGCAGGGTCAGGCCAAAGGCCCGTTCCACCAGACCGCCCTGACGAATATTGCCCGCCAGCTGGAAAGGCATGGTGCCCAGGGAACGGCCCATGCCGTAATCGCGATAGAACTGCGCGCCCTTGGTCAGAATCTGCGGCACCGAGGCCAGGGTCAGCACGTTGTGCACCAGGGTCGGCTGGCCGAACAGGCCTTTCAAGGCAGGAATCGGTGGCTTGGCGCGGACGATTCCGCGCTTGCCTTCGAGAGAGTCCAGCAACGCGGTTTCCTCACCGCAGATGTACGCACCTGCACCGACACGCACTTCCATATCGAAGGCCTGACCGCTGCCGCCTACATTGGCGCCCAGGTAACCGTTCTCCCGGGCAATCTGCAGCGCGTTGCGCAGGGTGGCCACGGCATCCGGATACTCCGAACGCACATAGATGTAGCCGTAAGTGGCGCCGACACAGAGGCCGGCAATGGCCATGCCTTCGATCAGCAGGAAAGGGTCGCCTTCCATCAGCATGCGGTCGGCAAAAGTGCCGGAGTCGCCTTCGTCGGCGTTGCACACAATGTATTTCTGCGCCGCTTCGGTCGCACGCACCGTGCGCCATTTGATTCCGGCGGGGAAGGCTGCGCCGCCACGGCCACGCAGGCCTGAATCGAACACTGCCGTGGCAGTTTGCTCGCCACCGATGGCGACGGCCCTTGTTAAACCTTCGAAACCGCCGTGAGCCCGGTAATCGTCCAGCGACAGTGGCCGGGTAATGCCGGCGCGGGCGAACAGCAGGCGTTGTTGAGTCTTCAGATAAGGCAGTTCCTCCACCAGGCCCAAGGCCAGTGGATGAGTGGACGGCTCGCCTTGCAGCGCATCGAGTACCGACGGCACATCGGTGGCCGTCAGCGGCCCGAAGCCAATACGACCTTGCGGGCTATCCACCTCCAACAACGGTTCCAGCCAATACAGCCCGCGCGAACTGGTGCGCTGCAGTTCCAGCGGCAGATTGAGTTCCTTGGCCTGAGTGATCAGGGCCGTGGAGACCTCGTCGGCGCCCACAGCACGGGCAAGAGAATCACAGGGCAGATAAAGAGTCGGCATCACGCGTCCTCCCGGCAAGCGTCGAGCAAAGCATCCAGACGCTCGGCACTGAGCCGCGCATGCACCCGGCCATCCAGCTCCAGAGCCGGCGAACAGGCACAGGCCCCAAGGCAATACACCGGACGCAAACTGATGCTGCCATCGGCGCTACTACCGTGATCATCCAGTTGCAGACGCTCACGCAACTGCGCGGCCAACTGCTCGGCACCACGGCTCTTGCACGACTCGGCCCGGCACAGCCGCAGGATATGCCGCGCGGGCGGCGCGGTACGGAAGTCATGGTAAAAACTGATCACCCCACGAACCTCGGCCTGGCTCAGGTTCAGGGCATGGGCAATCTCGGGGACGGCGACATCGGGGACGTAACCGATACGCTCCTGAATATCATGAAGAATGGGCAACAGCGCACCCGCAGAGCCCTTGTGGCGCTCCAGCACACTGTTGACCACAGGCAGGTGCAACATCTCATCAGGCATTCAGCAATCCTCACGGTCACGGACAAACCAGAAGGTCGTCGGTCGTCCGAAAGTGTCGGCTGCGGCACTCACACCACGTCACGGTATCGTGGCAATTTGGCCGTTGGCCAGGGCACCCTGAGCGGGCATCTTGTTGTGCCCGGCACGGTCTTCGCCGCACCTCTACTGGGCATAAAGGGCAGCTTGCCACGCCGCTATTGATCGACCTGCACCAAAGCGACGTGCTCGGTTCTGCCTACGACTATCCATTAAGTCTAGATGAGTGCCGCACGGGGCGTTCACACACTGGCCTAATGCCCAAAGGGCCTGTCGATGGCTGATGTATAGCAAGCATTACCGGTGAGAAGAAGCATCAGAACCGAGGGTAATTCTACGAAGCAGATGCGCTGAAGTACGCCGCTAACCCTGTGGGAGATTCTATGGTT
>NZ_AKJO01000052.1:0-13924 GCF_000282295.1 Pseudomonas sp. GM33 | reverse complement strand
CCAAACCCCCGCCAATGGCTCGGGCGCAGTTCGTTGCGCCCGCTCCAGTCGGCCAGGCGTTGCTGGTATTGCCAGGCGCTGTGTCGGGCACTGCGACCGAACAGGAAGAAGTACAGGACGATGCCGTACAACACCGGACTCAGTACTCGACGGCCCAGCACTTTGGCACCGATTGCGGTGAGCTTCATCAGCCAGAAACTGCCGCGCTCCTCGCGGTCGGCCCAGTGTTGTCTGTCGGCACTCATGTCCGCCACCGTCGCCAGAGGATCATGGGTGAGCGCAGCAACATGCCGAAGAACAGCCGAGTGTGCATGCTGGAAATCAGCACGTTGTCGTGGAACATCCGAAAATGCGAAACGCCGTCCAGCGGGTAACGGACTTTGGTTTGCAGCCATAACATCGGCTGATTGCGCCAGGCCAGGCGCACCAGGATGTCCGAGTCGAAGTCCATGCGCTTGCCGATTTTCGCCGACTCGATCAACGCCAGCACCGGTGGCAGCGGGTAGACCCGGAAACCGCACATGGAGTCGCGAATCTGCAACGACAGGGTGTTGATCCAGACCATGACGTGGGTGAGGTAGCGCGCATACAAACGGCCTTTCGGTACGCTGGCGTCATATTGCGGATAACCGCAAATCACCGCCCGTGGGTGGCGGCGTGATTGTTCGATGAAGCGTTTGACGTCCTGCAGGTCGTGCTGGCCATCGGCATCCACCTGCAGGGCATGGCTGAAGCCCAGGCGTGAAGCTTCGCGCAAGCCGGTCATGACTGCGCCGCCCTTGCCCTGGTTTTCGGCGAGGCGGATCAGGTAAACCATTTCACGTTGGGCCAGGCGGTCCAGTACCCGGGCGCAGTGCGGGCTGCTGGCATCGTCCACCAGGATGCACGGCAGATGGCTGGCGATCAGCGCATCGACCACTGTGGTGATGGCGCCTTCGTGGTTGTACACCGGGACAATGGCGCAGGGGCTATGCATGTTGGTGTACACCTGAAAGACCGAGGTGTCTGCTTCGCGAGCAAGTCGAATCGTCGCACCGCCGCTCCCACACTGGAGTTGTGAACGCCGTGGACCCCATGTGGGAGCGGGCTTGCTCGCGAATGAGTGCGCAGCACACACCAAACTTACACATGCGCCGCCTCCAGCAAGATCCGCCCGCTGGAGCAGGTGGCAGTTTCGTTGCGATAAGCGAAATACAGTTTGCCGCGCACCGGGTCGAAGCGCAGGTGCAGCTGGATTTCATCTCCCGGGCGCACCAGTTGCTGGAACTTCAAGACTTCCATGCCGGCGAATTTCTCCGGCAGGTTCATCAGTTGCCGGCCCAGGCTCAGCGCCCAGTCCACCTGCACCACGCCAGGCAATACCGGTGCCTTGGGGAAATGACCGCTGAAATAGGCCAGGTCCGGTGGCACGGCCAGTTGCAGGCTCCACTCGCCCTCGCTTTCGACTTGCTCCAGCACCTCTGGAGTTTTGGGACGCGGCGCCAACAGCAGGGCGTCGACGTCGGCCTGGGGCAGCTTGCCCTGAGCGTTCAGCGGCAGTTGTCGCAGCAGGCGCCAGCGCCTTGGCAGGGCCAGGGTTTCGCAGTGTTGGCTCAGGTGTTGGCGCAATTGCTCGGTGAAGCTGCGTCGGCCCAGATTGCGCAGAGCATGCAAACCGGCTTCGCTCGGGACCAACAAGGCCCCCAGGGAAGCGCGGTTCTCCCGTACCACGCCGAGCCGCGCCTCGCTGACCCAGTCATGGGCCATCAGCGCCTGCTCCAGCATGGGCAGCGAGATGCGTTTTTCTTCCAGTTTGACGATCCGGTCCAGTCGCCCGAGCAATTCAAAGCGACCATCGACGGCGATGCGTGCTGAATCGGCAGTCTGTTCGACATGACCGTCAGGCAAGTAGGGCGAAGCGATCAGCAGCGCCCCTTCACTGTCTTGAGTCAGCGTGACATCGGCAAAGGGCTGCCAGAGTTCAGCGCCCTGACGCCAGGCGATGCCGCCGGTTTCCGAGCTGCCGAAAATTTCCGTTGGCCATTGCCCGAGACGCTCATGCAGGCTCTGTGCGGCCTCGACCGGCAATGCGCCGCCAGAGGAAAACACCCGGCGTACGCAGCTCAAGGCCGGCCAGTCGAGGTTGTCGCCCATGCGCTTGAGCAGCGCCGGGCTGGCCACCCAGGCGAAGGCCGGGTGCTCGCGGCTGGCACGTTGCAGATCTTCCGGGAACGCCAATTGCCGACGTACGAACGGACGTCCGGCGCACAACGGCCACAGTACCCGAAACAACAGACCGTAGATGTGCTGGGTGGCGACGCTGCCAATGATGCACGCCGGGCCCAGGCCAGAGCCCCACAGCTGTTCCAGGGTTTCGACTTCATTGGCCAGTTGACGCAGGTTTTTTTCGATGCGCTTGGGCTCGCCACTGGAACCGGACGTGCACAGGCTGAGTCGGCAGTTATCCAGATCCAGCGCGGCGGCGCTGAGCGGTGGCTGTTGGAAATCGCCAAGGTGCGAGTCGTCGGGCAGATCGGTCAGCCACAGATCAACTTCGCCTGACCAGCGGTGGCGGGTCTGCGGTTGCAGGTCGGACGGCAGCAGCACGCTGACCCCGGCACGCCAGGCACCGAGCAGGGCAATCGCCAGGTCGGCGGCATCCTCAAGGTGCACGGCCATCTGTCGTGCACCCCGGGCTTGCAGGCCGGCAGCCAGGCTCAGCGCGTGTTCGCAGAGTCGGGCGTGATCCAGTGCCGGACCGGTCGTGATGGCGCGGTCCGGCTGAGCCTTGAGCAGCAGGTGCTCAAGTTTTATCCAATTCATGGGTGGCCTCGTACCCTAAGTCGTATCAGCCATTCAATGGCAAACATCAGGCCTATCAATCCGTAGGAGATCAGGCCGGTGTACAGCGTCCACCAGCTCAGCGGCGCCCAAAGGGTCAGGGCGGCAGCACACAAACCGTTGCATAGAAAGAAAACGCTCCAGGCGATGGTCACCTGACGGGTATAGCGAATGCCCTCGGCCGGCAATTGCGGCTCGCGCACCCGGGCCAGGCGTTCAACGATCGGTGGGCCGAATGTCAGGCTCGAGCCGAACAGCACCAACATGAAGACGCTGATCAACACCGGATACCAACGCAACAGCGCCGGGCTGTCGAGCAGTGCCAGCAACAGGCAGAACACCATGGCCACCGTCGCCATCCACAGGCTGCCGGGCCGACGTTTGCCGGTCAGCGCCCGGGCCAGCCACAGTCCGCCGAGCAGCAGGCCGAACTGCCAGGGGGCGAAGTGCTCCATGCCGAAATACACCGCAAAGGGATACAAAAGGCCTGCCAGCAGCAGGCCGAGGCCAATCAAACGACTCATGCGGCCGGTTGAACCAGACGGTAGACCGCCTCGACCACGTCACTGACGGTACGCACCGATTTGAATTCTTCGGCGGCGATTTTCTTGCCCGTCTGACGTTTGATGTGATCGATCAGGTCGACCGCGTCGATGCTGTCGATTTCCAGGTCCTGATACAGGTTGGATTCCAGGCTCACACGCCCGGGGTCCAGTTCGAAGAGCTCGACCAGGGCATCGCGCAGGGTGTTGAAAATGTCGTCACGAGTTTGCATGGTCCGGTCTCAAGCTGCCTGTTTTGCAGTGACGAACGCCGCAAGGCTCGCCACGTTACTGAAGTGATTACGAGTGTCTTTGGCATCGGCATCGATTTTGATACCGTACTTTTTCTGGATGGCCAGGCCCAGTTCCAGGGCGTCCACCGAGTCCAGGCCCAGGCCTTCGCCGAACAGCGTCTGCTCGTTGCCGATGTCTTCGGCGCTGATGTCCTCGAGGCCCAGGGCTTCGATGATTAGCTCTTTGATTTCCAGCACCAGGCTATGGGTGTTCCGATCGCTCATCTTCGGCGAGCTCCTTGATGAAGTAAGAATGCAAATAATCGTTGAGCTTGCGCGAGGCTTGCGGAGCCGGCCCAAGCGAGGCGAAGACCTGTGGGTCTATATCGGCCCCAACCCGAAAACTGAAGTGCACGCGGCGTTTGGGGATGCGATACCAGGGCTCGGCTTTGGTCAATGTGGTCGGGTTGACCTTGATAATGACCGGGGTGAGGATTTTCGCACCCCGCACGGCGATTGCCGCACCGCCCCGATGAAAGGCCGGTGCCTGCCCGGGCCGGGTGCGCGTGCCTTCGGGGAAAATGATCAGGGTCTGGCCGTCTTTCAGCGCATCGGCAGCCGCGTCGAGCATGTCCATGCTGCCGTCGTTGCTGATGTAATCGGTGCAGCGCAGCGGTCCGCGGGTGAACGGATTTTCCCAGAGGCTTTGCTTGACCACGCAGTTGGCGTGACGCACCAGGCCGATCAGAAACACCACGTCGATCAGCGAGGGGTGATTGGCAAGGATCATTTGCCCGGGACGACCGAGTTTTTCCGCGCCTTCAATGTCGTAGGTCAGCACCCCGGTACGGGCCATGAAGCGCACAAAAATCCAGAAACAGCGGCTGACGGTTTGCCGGGCCCGCAGCCGATGGGTGCGGGCGTCGCCGGGCAGGCAGTTCAGCACAGGAAAAACCACCAGGCGCAGGCACAGGCCGCCCAACCCGAACAGGGCAAAGCTCGCGGCGGTGGCCAGCAAGCGCCAGTAATAGGCGTCGCGGTTTTTCTCGGTCACGGGTTGCGTTGCCAGGTCCATACACGATTTTTCCAGGCATGTTGGCAGGTGGTTTGCTGGCCGAGCAGCATACGCAACAGATTCAGCGCGTGGGGCCAGCGGGATTTGGACAACGCATCCGAGGGGCTGTTCAGGGACAACTGCCAGTCGGTGCCTGGTGTGATCAGCAGGCCGACGGCATAAGGGAACGGCACGTCGTCGATCCAGGTCGAGTAGGCCTCGGGCGGCCGCTCTTCGGTGACCACCAGCAGTACCGCGCCAGAGCCTTCGGCCAGCAGCGCGGCCGCTTCGAGCATGCCATGCTCCAGGCCGTCGCCTGCGGCGGCCAGGGCCGTCATTTCGCTGGTTTCACCGCGCATGATCGACCACAAGCCAATAATCGCGTTGTGTACCGACAGGCTGAACCGGGTCGGCGACAGCGGCTGATCGGTGGCCAGATCACTCAGAATGTCGACGGTGCGCGGCGTTTCGCCGTGACGGGAAACAAAGACCAATGGCAGATCCTGCCGGCCTTCGGCCAATGGCCAGCCGACACTGAATGCCATCCGTGCCAGGCGGCTGAGCCTGCGGCGCTGCATGGCCGGTAGAAAGGAAACGTCGGGAGCAGCATCGCTGTCCGGCAGCACGACAGGTTGCTGGCTCCAGGCCTGCCAGTCGCTCACGCTCTCAAGCCCCGGGGCCCAGGCGCGCCATTGGGCGATGTTGAAGTTGATCACAGACATTCATCCCGCCCTCACGGGCTTACTTGACGCGGGGAGTGGCCGAGAGCCGAGACTCACCCAGCGCGGCGTTTGCCGCCGAGTGGCGCGCATTATCCCGGTGCCGGGAACCTGTAGCAAATGCTGGTTACATTTTGCTCAACAAGATGCGGCGACTGGCTCGCAAAAACTGAGTGATTGGTAATTATTCACATAATCACTGCTCCGTCTGTCGGTTCCTGCGTCAAACCTTCGGGACGTTCACGGCTTTTCAAGCAGGAGAAGGCAACTGACTGTGTAGTCCCTGTGCCGACAAGGTAGCGAAGCAACGCCGTGCACCACTACACTCGGTCATTCTTTGATACACGGAGGTTTTGACATGCGGCGCGTGGTGTTCAATCAGAAAGGTGGCGTTGGCAAATCCAGCATTGCCTGCAATCTGGCGGCGGTCAGTGCCAGCGAGGGTTTTCGCACCTTATTGGTGGATCTCGATGCCCAGGCCAACTCCACTCAGTACCTGACGGGGCTCACCGGTAGCGACATCCCGATGGGCATCGCCGATTTCTTCAAGCAGACGCTGTCTTCCGGGCCGTTCTCCAAAAAGAATCAGGTCGACATCTACGAAACCCCCTTCGATAACCTCCACGTTATTACCGCCACCGCTGAACTGGCGGACTTGCAGCCAAAGCTTGAAGCAAAGCACAAGATCAACAAGCTGCGTAAGTTGCTTGAGGAACTGAGCGAAGACTACGACCGGATTTACCTCGATACCCCGCCAGCGCTGAATTTCTATGCGGTTTCTGCATTGATTGCCGCCGATCGCGTGCTGATTCCCTTCGATTGCGACAGTTTTTCACGCCAGGCACTCTACGGTCTGATGGCGGAAATCGAAGAGTTGAAGGACGACCATAACGAAGGCCTGGAAGTCGAAGGCATCGTCGTCAACCAGTTCCAGGCCCGCGCAAGCCTGCCCCAGCAAATCCTCGACGAACTGATCGCCGAGGGCCTGCCGGTGCTGCCGGTTTACCTGGCCAGCTCGGTACGCATGCGCGAATCCCACCAGGCCAACACGCCGCTGATCCATCTCGACCCGCGACACAAGCTGACCCAGCAGTTTGTCGAATTGCACAGCCTGCTGGAAAACGCGTGATCTTCCAGGCGAAACAAAACACTGTGGGAGCGAGCTTGCTCGCGATAGCGGACTGACAGTCAATATTATCTTCGACTGACACATCGTCATCGCGAGCAAGCTCGCTCCCACAGGGGCTGTGTTGCTTCAGATACCCTGGCTACGCAGCCAGGCCATCAACTGCGGTAACGGAAAAGCCCCGCTCTGCCGGGCGATCTCCCGGCCGTTCTTGAACAGGATCAGGCTCGGGATCGAGCGAATCCCCAACTGCGCCGACAACTGCTGGTTCGCCTCACTGTCCAGCTTGGCCAATCGGCACTTGCCCTCCAGTTGCCCGGCTGCCTGCTCGAACACCGGTGCAAACGACTTGCACGGCCCGCACCAGTCCGCCCACACGTCCACCAGCAGCGGCAGATCGCCCTTGATCTGGCTGGCGTAGTCGCCTTGTTTCAATTCAAACGGCTTGTTCAGCAGCACGTCGGCCTTGCAGCGTCCGCATTTCGGGTGGTCGTTGAGACGCTCGGCGGGGATGCGGTTGAGGCCGTTGCAGTGGGGGCAGGGAATGAGGAGTGGGTCGGTCATGACAAGTCGTCCAGTCGAAAGCGAATGATCCTTATCTGGAGACAGGTCTCCAGATTTTCAATTGTGTAGCGCCTCACGACGAACAACTGATCTCCAGATGCTTGCCCCATTCCGGCGGCCTCTCGGCGTAGCTTTCCATCCCCGGTTGTTCCTCGAACGGATTGCTCAGCACCGCGTGCAGTCGTCGAACTTCTGAATAGTCGCCGCTCTCTGCCGCATCGATGGCCTTTTGCGCCAGATAATTGCGCAGGATGTACAGGGGGTTGACCGCGTGCATCCGCTGGCGGCGCTGCTCCTGATCAAGTGCGCCTTCACGGGCGACCCGCTCGACATAGCGTTCGCCCCAGGCATCAAAGCCCTTGAGGTCGACGAAGTCGTCGCGCAAGCGGGTGATCGCCTGTTCCGGTGCTTCATCACCCAAGCGGCGGAAAAACAGGCTGTAGTCGACGCCGCTGTTCTGCATCAGTTGCAGCAGGTTCTCCAGCAGTTTCTGGTCGTCATCCTCCGCCGTGGTCAGGCCGAGACGGCGACGCATCAGGTCCAAATAATGGGCCTGGAACAGCGGCAGGTAGAGGCCGAGGGTTTCGCGCAGGGCTTCGACGCTGATGAACGGCGTCAGGGCCTGCGCCAACGCGCTGAGGTTCCACTGGCCAATCGGCACCTGGTTGCTGAAGGAGTAACGGCCCTGGTCGTCGGAGTGGTTGCAGATGAAGTTGGCGTCGAAGTCGTCGAGGAAGGCGAACGGGCCGAAGTCGAAGGTGATGCCCAGGATCGACATGTTGTCGGTGTTCATCACTCCGTGGCAGAAGCCATAGGCCTGCCATTTGGCGATCAGTTCGGCGTTGCGCTCGACCACTTCGCGGAACATCGCCAGGTACGGTTCCGGTTGTTCCAGGCACTCTGGGAAGTGCATGGCCAGCACGTGGTCACCCAGCACTTTCTGCTGCTCGGGGCGTTTGGTGTAGTAGAAATATTCGAAGTGACCGAAGCGCACATGGCTTGGCGCCAGGCGCAGGACCATGGCCGCGCGCTCCTGCTTTTCGCGCCACACCGGGGTGTCGGAGCCGATCACGCACAGGGCGCGGGTGGTCGGGATATTCAGGGCGTTCAGGGCTTCGGAAGCGAGGAACTCGCGGATCGACGAACGCAGTACCGCCCGGCCATCGCCCATGCGTGAAAACGGCGTCTGGCCGGCGCCCTTGAGGTGCAGGTCCCAGTGTTCGCCGGCCTCGTTGTGCACCTCGCCGAGCAACAGACCGCGACCGTCGCCCAGTTGCGGGTTGTAGGAGCCGAACTGATGCCCGGAATAGACCATCGCCCTCGGAATCGCATCGGCCCAGAGCTTGTGGCCGCTGAACAGTTCGGCGAACTCCGGGGTTTCGGCCTCGGCCGGGTCGAGGTCCAGCAGGGCCATGGCGGCGGGGCTGGCCACGACCAGGCGCGGATTGTCGATGGGCTCGGGCAGCACATGGGCGGAAAACGCGTCGCCCAGGCGGTCGAAGCGATTATCGAAGGTGAGTTCGTCGAGGGCTTTCAAGGGCCGGCTCCAGCAGAATGTCCGAGCATTCTGCTGGGGAAAGGCCGGTTAGTCGAGTTTGGCGGCGGGCGGTTCTTGCGCCGGCTTGCCGTCGACGATCGGCACGATGGTTTTCGCTTCCGGCTCGATCGGCACCATCTTGTATTCCTGGCCGTGCAGGTTCTTGAGGTAGACCTCCATCTGCCGGAACGAGATGTTGATGTGCTGCTTCTTGAACTCGCGGTTGATGAAGCGGTTGACCTCGTCGAGCACCGGGTTGCGGTCGCCGAGGTCGCGCACGTGCATGCGCAACTCGTGGTCGAGGGTGCTTTCGCCGAAATTCAGGAAGTACACATGCGGCTCCGGGTCTTTCAGGACGCGCGGGTTGTCCCGTGCAGCCTTGAGCAGCAGTTCTTTCACCAGGTCCAGGTCCGAGCCGTAGTCGACGCCGAGCTTGAGGGTCACCCGGGTGATGGTGTCGGTCAGCGACCAGTTGATCAGTTGCCCGGTGATGAACGTCTTGTTGGGGACGATGATGTCCTTGCGGTCGAAGTCGGTGATGGTCGTGGCACGGATGCGGATCTTGCTCACCGTACCCGACAGGTTGCCGATGGTGATGGTGTCACCGATCCGCACCGGACGTTCGAACAGGATCATGATGCCGGAAATGAAGTTGGCGAAGATTTCCTGCATGCCGAAACCGAGGCCGACCGACAGCGCCGCCACCAGCCATTGCAACTTGTCCCAGCTCACGCCCAGGGTCGACAGGGTCGAGACGAAGCCGACGCCGGCGATCACGTACGAGAGCAACGTGGTGGTCGCGTAGGCACTGCCCTGGGCCAGGTTGAGCTTGGACAGTACGAAGACTTCCAGCAGGCCGGGCAAGTTGCGCGCCAGGGCGAAGGTGATGCCGATGATGATCAGCGCACCGAGCATGTCGCCGATGCTGATCGGCACCATGCTCATGTTGGCGCCGGTACCACTGGTGTATTCGTAGAGGGTGATGTTGTCCAGGTACGAGAACACGGTGATCAGGTCGGCCCAGACCCAGTACAGCGCCGCCATGAAGCCGCCGAGCAGCGCCAGGCGGATCAGGCGCAGGGACTGTTCGTTGACCTTCTCGATGTCCATGGTCGGTTCTTCGATCACCGCTTCGCCGTCGCCGGCCTCTTTGGCGGCCAGGCGCTTGGCCAGGGCGCGCTGGTAGGCCAGCCGCCGGGCCGCCACGCTGAGGCCGCGCACGAAGGTGGCTTCGATCACCAGCCAGAACATCAGCAGGTACAGGGTATTGATCAAGCGGTCGCTGAGCTTCAGCGCGGTGTAGTAGTAGCCGAAGCACACCGCCACGAACAGCGCGATGGGCAGGGCGGTGAACAGGATCCCCACCAGTTTGCGGAACAGCGAGGCGTTCTCGTGGGTCGGGCTGCTGATGAGCAAGCGGCTGAGCAGCAAGGTCATCAAGGCGTAGCAGATCAGCACCACCGGCATGCCGAGCACGTCATCGGCCAGTGCCGCCGGTTGCAGTTCGGCAACGGCGACAACGGTCACCAGGGCCATGACCACGATGCCGAGGCGGCGGATCCATCTGCGCAGGAATTCCACCTGGGGCTTTTCCCAGCGGAAATGCAGTTCTGCCACGCCACCCGGCGCGAGGATCCGGTAGGCGGTGTAGAACACCAGCCAGGCCCCGGCCATTTGCAGCAGCGCCGCGCCCATATTGGCGTTCTGGCCGCGGGCGTCGATTTGCAGGGCCAGCCCGCACAAGGCGAGGCCCAGGGAAACCGGCATCGCCAGCAGGACATTGATCAGAATCGCCTGCGGGGTGTGCCACTGGCTATCGCGCTTGAAGTGACCGATGTCCTGGTGAACCTTGTTCAGTCGTGCGTACAGACTCTTGCGCCGCCACAGCAGCGCACCGATCAGCAGGGCCAACGGCAGGAACAGCAGCGGGCGCTGGGTCAGGCCATCGGTCAGTTCGCTCAGGCTTGACAGTACCGGCAGCGAATCGAGCTGACGCTGCAGGCGATCCGGCACGCTGTGAATCCACTCCAGGTCCAGCGGCTTGTTGCTGGGAATCCAGAACATCTGTTCATCGAGCGTCGCCCGCAGGCTTTGCGCGGTGCTGAGCAGTTGCTTCTGGTTCAGTTGCAGGGTGATGGATTCATTGAGCACCGCGCTCAGTTCACGATTGAGCCGCTCCAGCAGGTCGGCGCGGGTGGTGGCCAGTTCCATCAGGCTTTTGCGCAACTGCGGCGTGACTTGCTCGGGCGGCTGGGTCGACAGCAGGTTTTCAACGTAGGTGGTCGGGTTGCTCAGCAGTTCCCGTTGCTGGCTGACTTCGAACTGATACAGGCGAATGTCAGCGATCTGGTCGGCCAGGTTGCGGTCGAGCCGCAGGCGCGGCAACGCCTGTTTCTGTTTGTAGAGAATCTTCGAGAGCAGCAGGCTGCCTTTGAGTACGTTGATTTGCTCGTCCAGCGCCGAATCGCTCTGGGTCAGGCTGTCCAGTTGTTGCTTGGTCTGCAGGTTCTGCTGGGTGACTTCGTTGAGGCGGTCGGTGCTTTTGAGCAGGTAGTCCGAGAGCTTCAGGTTGGCCGCGCTTTCGGTGGCCAGCAGGCTGCTGCCGCCGGCCTTCTGCGCTTCGATGGACTGCTGGGTGACCGTTTCCTGGGACAACGCCAGGCGCTTCTGGTTGATCAGGGTTTGCAGCTCCTGGATTTCCTTGTCCAGGCGGTCGGATCGCTCCGACAACAGGTCATGCTGGCTGTTGCCGAGGTCTTGCAATTGGGTATTGCCGGCCAGTTCCTGGCGGCGCAGCGGGATCAGGGCGTTCAGCGCTGCCAGTTCGGCATTGAGCTGGTCGCGCTGCTCGGCGCTCAGGGTCTTGCCGGCGTCCTTGCCGTTCTTGAGGATATTATTGATCTGCTGAATGCGCGTCTGACTGGCGGATATCTCCGCCTGGGCGCGTTCGGGGCGGGTCTGGGCGGTGATGATCAGGCTGTTGGCATCGCCCAGGGCTTTTTGCAGGTCGCTTTGCTGGGTGGAGCGCTCAGTGAGCATTTGCTCCAGCTGTTGGATCGACTCTTTGGCGAAGCGCTGCGCCACCGGCACCACAGGGCTGGCCTTGAGGCGGGTCAGTTCGCGCTGGTTCTCGATCGTCTGCTTGGGTGCAGAACTCAACGTTTGCTTGAGCTCGATCAGCTTCTGCTCGTAGTCACGCTTGTTGTTGAGCTGGTTCAGCGTGCCTTGCAGGACGGATTGCAAAGCCTTCTGATCGGCTTCCGGCAGTTTGCGGTCGGCAATCTTGTCCAGGCTCGTTTGCACGGCTTCGCTGGAGGGCGGTTCGGCCGCTTGTACCGCTTGTGAAAAACCAAGGGGGCCGACAGAGAGACTCAAGCCCAGAAGGGCAATGGCGAAAAGGGAGCGCAGGTTAGGCATAAAGACCGGTCAAGCAAGTGAGAGTGGAAGCAGTTTAGAGGAAGAGTCCGGGACCCGGGCGACTTCCTTCGGGGAATCTGACGCCCACTTTGCCGATCTTGTTCCCGTCCATGACCGCCACGGTCCAGATGGTGTTGTTCCATTCCACCTGGTCACCCACCACCGGCGCGCCGCCGACTTTCTGGGCAATGAAGCGGCCCAGGGACATGTCCGGATCGATGCCTTCGAACTTAAGGCCATACAGGGCCGCAACCGCGGCCAGCTGGGCGTCTCCTTCGAGTACGAAGTCGCCGAAGAAGCGCAGGTCGAGGCCCCGTTGTGGCGCCTGGCTGAAGAGTTTTCCGAGGGCCGGCAGGTTGTGTTCGTGGCCGATAACACACAGCAAATCATCGACTTCCAGCACTGTACTACCCGACGGATGGAGCAATTGTTGACCACGAAACAGGGCGGCAATACGGGTGCCTTCGGGCATTTTCAGCTCACGCAGGGGCGAACCGATGCACCATTTTTCCGCGCCGAGGCGATAAACGAACAGCTCCCACTCGCTGGTGACATGCACTTCCAGGGCCGAGCGCGAGATGGGTGCAGGCTCCGGAGGTACCGTCACCTTCAGCAGCTTGGCGACCCACGGCAGGCTCGTGCCCTGAACCAGCAGCGACACCAGCACGATAAAGAAGGCGAGATTGAAATACAGCTGGGCGTTGGGCAGGCCGGCCATCAGCGGGAACACCGCGAGAATGATCGGGACCGCGCCGCGCAAGCCGACCCAGGAAATGAACGCTTTCTCGCGACCGTGGAATGCCTTGAACGGCAGCAGGCCGACCACCACCGACAGTGGCCGGGCAAACAGAATCATCCACAGCGCCAGTGCCAGCGCCGGCAAGGCAATAGGCAGCAGGTCGTGAGGTGTCACCAACAGCCCCAGTACCAGGAACATGCCGATCTGCGCCAGCCAGGCCATGCCGTCGAGCATGTGCAAAATGCCGTGGCGGCTGCGCACCGGACGGTTGCCGATCACCAGGCCGCACAGGTACACGGCAAGGAAACCGCTGCCGTGCAGGGCGTTGGTCAGGGCAAACACCACCAGGCCACCGGCAATGACCAGGATCGGATACAGGCCGGTGGCCAGGTTGATGCGGTTGACCAGTTGCAACATGAGCCAGCCACCGGCCAGGCCGATGACGCCACCGATGCCGAATTCGCGCAGCAGGTGGGTCAGCAGGCTCCAGTGCAGGCCGGTCTGGCCGCTGGCGAGCATGTCGATCAGGGTGACGGTGAGGAACACCGCCATCGGGTCGTTGCTGCCGGATTCGATTTCCAGGCTGGCGGTTACCCGTTCGTTCAGGCCCTTGCCACCCAATAGCGAGAACACCGCCGCGGCGTCGGTGGAGCCGACGATGGCGCCGATCAGCAGGCCCTGGATCAGGTTCAGGTCGAACAGCCAGGCGGCCGCCATGCCGGTCAGCCCGGTGGTAATCAGCACCCCGACCGTGGCCAATGAGAGCGCCGGCCATAACGCCACGCGGAAGCTCGAGACCCGGGTACGCAAGCCGCCGTCGAGCAGGATTACCGCCAGTGCGAGGTTGCCGACCAGGTAAGCCGTGGGGTAGTTGTCGAAGATAATGCCGCCGCCATCGACGCCGGCCGCCATGCCGACGGCCAGGATGATCACCAGAATCGGGATGCCGAGGCGTGACGAAAGGGAACTCACCAGAATGCTCGCACCTACCAGCAACGCGCCGATCAAGAACAGGCTGTTGATGGTCGTCGCATTCAAAGGCAGTACTCCAGAAAGCTGAAAGGCGGGCACAAACTGACCATGCAGTCTGCGTGCCAGCGATTCTAACCTGTTGAAATGTGATGCTGTCAAAAAGCTTTTGCAGGTCAAAGGATCGCAGCCTGCGGTGTAGTG
>NZ_AKJO01000051.1:0-4226 GCF_000282295.1 Pseudomonas sp. GM33 | reverse complement strand
TCTGGGTATCGTTGGTCGCCAGCACCGTCTCGTCCACCGTCAGCGTCGGTTCCGTACCAGTGGTGCTAATGCTCGGGCCATCGTCGTCGAAGATGATCCTGGAGCCGATCTCGGCTTTCGAAATAGAGGCCTGGACCAGCGTGAAGCCACCGATATCAAAATCGGCGTGCTCATTGCCCTTGGCATTGACGGCCGCCCCGTTCTCGACGAGTACGCGGTTGTGGTCCGACGTCGTGGTGTATTCAATCTGGTAGCCGGCTTTTACGCCGGTGATTGTTGCAACCCCTGCTACAAAGCTGATGGTGATGGCCGGATCATTCACCGAGCCGTTTGAATTTTCGATCACCTGCCCGGTACTGTTCAAGACGCGAACATTGCTGATGGCGATCGACGTATCACCCACATATCCATTGATGAAATTCGTGCCAGATTCAACAGCAGTGCTGAATGCGCTGACCCTTACCACGGCACTCTTGCCGCTTTGCAACTGCACAACGTCGAAACTGGCCGACTTCGCATTGAAGACGCCGGTAAAGTCGACGTTGGATTCAACATCGGCTTCGTTCTGGTCCAGGTTGGGAATGGTCACATTCTGCCTGGCACCCGTGACGAACGAAAAGCGGATGCCCTCTTGCTCCACAATCATCTGATTGTTGGTACCGAAGGTGGTCGGCCCCCCCGCCTGACTGGTATTGATCGTGTCGCCAGTCGTTATATTGACGCCGCTTGACTGGTCTGCGGGGTCTTTGCCGGTGGCGATGATGGTGGGATCCGTGATCCGCAACACACCTGCGACATCGACAACGTTCGGGTTCGCCTTCGTGAACATCAGGAAGAGGTTCTGACCGGACGGCGCATTGGCCAGGCTGAATTCCAGGTCCTGGCTGGCCCCGATGAAAACCTTATCCGCCAGATTGAGCGAATCATCGGCATTCGTCACGACGGGATGTTTGAGTGGTTGGTACTCCACGGTCCAGATCTTGCCGCCCGTGACCGGCGATCCGGTTTCTTCTATATAGGCGGCGAACACGATCGCGCCGGTTGCGCTCCCGGCTCGGCCCACGACGATGTTGTTGTTCGTGTCCGTATAGAGAAAGATGCTGGTGCCATCGAGGGTATCCAGTCCACTGTCCACGCCATTGAGTGGTGCGCCGGAGCTGCCGACGAAGCTGATATCGGTAATGGTTGCTCCGGGGTCAGCGGTGATGGTGAATGCATTGCTGCCCGTGTTGCCCGCCGCACCGGTATAGCCACTCAAGGCCGCGCCCGTGGCAGTACCTGCCCCCAGTGCGGCTAAACGGGTTGTGAAGGTCGAAGGCAGGGACGCCACCAGAATGTCGTTGTCGTCAGCGTCCCCCGCAGGGGTTGGCGTGGCAGTGGCGTTCTGCAACCCGGCCGTTTCGTCCAGTGTCACGTCCTCGCCAGTCGCCACGACGCCCAAAACGCTGTCTGTAAACGAAGTTGTCGCCATTGCGTCGTCACCGCTGCCGATCACTCCATCGACGCCCGCAGAGGCCGCGGTTAGCAGAAACGTCGCGCCCGCCGAGTCGTCGGGATTCACGTACCAGGAAGTAGTGATGCTGCCGTTGACCTGGCCGTCGAGATCGCCGGCACCGCCGTCGGTCACAGACCAGGGCTCATGACCCGCGCCGGTGTTGGTATCGAGCACATCGTCGGACGTACCCCACACGCCATCAGCGCCAGCACCGACGGCGTGGTCCACTTCGAGCGTCACAGTACTGCCGGCAGCGAAACCGCTGGCCGTGATGATGGCAGTGCTGCCCGGTGCGTAGTCTTTAAGGTTGGTGGTGACGGTCGGAATGTAGGTAAAAGTCCAGTCGTGGTTGATGGGTGAAGGATGGTCACCGACGTTACTGGCCAGGTCATTCGTTAGCGATGAGGTTCTCTTGCGCATAGCCATGACTTTCTCCTGAGCGGGGGTCCAGTCATCGGAGGTCGACCTTGGACCATTTTCTGATCTATAGGTCCAACTATGAACAAGCACTGCAGGCCGCACATCGGCGGAAACTCCCAGACGGGATGGGAGATTCAGACTACGTGGGAGAGGAGGACGGAAAGTCGCGAAGACAGGGTTGATGGCTTCGATAAATCCAGGGCACCTGAATCTGTCGGGTTTTATCTACAAGTCGTGAAAAGGAAGCGTTGAAACAGGCAGGGAGCTGAAGAATATGGTGTCCCAGGGCAGGTTCGAACTGCCAACCTTCCCCTTAGGAGGGGGATGCTCTATCCAATTGAGCTACTGAGACACAAGTCGGCCGCGAAGAAACGCGGTGCGATGGACGGCGTGCATGTTAACGGTCGGGCTGGCTTTTGTCATGTCGTCCGTGGGCTATTTAAGTGTAGGCAGACGTCTCGGCCGGGCGCGGACTTGTTGACCGTGCAAATTGCATCACTGCAAAAAGCCATCATTGCAAAATGCAATATGGAGCTTTACCAAAAATAACTTAATTCATTGTTTTTAAAGAATTTAATTGTCGATAGACTCTGGCATGCGAGCTGCTTCTGCTGTTCTCACAGAACAACTGAGGTCCGCGCCATGAAATGCGCCCTTTTACTCTCGAATGCACTCGCACTGGCAGTTTTACTGGGATTTCATTTTTTCCCGACAGCAGCGCTACGCAGGTTGCCCAACGCATCCCGCATTTCCTTCAGTTGCAGAAGGCTCCGCAGCTGGCAGCGATAAGCGACCAGCACGGCTTTGTCAGCCAGGAAAACATCACGGCGCCGAACCCGCCTGCTGAACGTTTGGTATTTTGAATCCCCCACCAGGAGCACCGCATGTCCAGATCAGCCGCGAGTTTCTTAATCCTCGCCTTGTTGAGCGGCATTTTCCATCTGTCATTGACCCAGGACATGGTCGTCACCCTTCCCCTGATCGCCTGTGGTGTATTCACCGCTCTGTTCGTGCTGGCATTGATTG
Organism: Pseudomonas sp. GM33; assembly: GCF_000282295.1. Lineage (NCBI taxonomy): Bacteria > Pseudomonadati > Pseudomonadota > Gammaproteobacteria > Pseudomonadales > Pseudomonadaceae > Pseudomonas > Pseudomonas sp. GM33. The sequence goes on along the minus strand of NZ_AKJO01000051.1, from coordinate 1,285 downwards.
CCGGACGCAAGATCAAGTTTGATCCGGTACTGCGTTGACCCTGGCTTGGCAGATTCCGTGCAAGGGCCTGCCATCCATCCTGAATTAAGCCCCTCAATACGGCCTCCCCTAGTAAATCGGCCATTTGCCACTATCCTGTAAGGGTAAGAAACAGGGATCGAGTCCGCTTTATTCTCCCGCCAGAGACCTTTCGTCGATCGGAGAAAGCGCCAAGCGAAACGGCCCGGTCAAACTTTTCAAACCAGTGCGCATTTCTGATAATTGGTGCTGGCAGAACGCCTTTATCCAGTTCAATATTTGTCACAGAATTGACGCCAAGGATCTGGCTGGTTTGAGGCATGATGCGCGCCTCTATCAATTCAGGTTGAACATTTGGTCAGAGAGCTTGTCCTACCAGACATCCTGCGGCCAATCCCGAAAACCGCTCCCCTGAACTAACCGGTTAAATATATGCGCCCATTGAAACAGGCAATTTATTCCAGCCGTACGGCTGACAAGTTCGTCGTACGTCTGCCAGACGGAATGCGTGAACGCATTGCCGAGGTGGCTCGCAATCATCATCGCAGCATGAACTCCGAAATCATTGCGCGCCTTGAGCAGAGTCTTATTCAGGAAGGCGCACTGGGAGAAGAGTTGAGCATGCGCCTGGACAGCCCGGAGCTTTCCTTGCACGAACGGGAGCTGCTGCAACGCTTCCGCCAACTCTCACATCGACAGCAGAACGCTCTGGTTTCGCTGATCGCTCATGACGCTGAAATGGCCGCCGACGCGTCCTGATTCAGCCAGAAAGCTCAAGCCAGCCTGATCGCTGGCTTTTTTTTGGCTATTTCACTGGCCTGAGCATGGGCACGACCCGTGTAGGAGCCAGCTTGCTGGCGATGGTCGTTAACGAAAACGCGGGTGACCTGGTTAAACGCGGCGCCCTGGAGTCCATCGCCAGCAAGCTGGCTCCTACAGTTTCAGCGTGGGCATGGCCCCTTGTGGGAGCTGGCTTGCCAGCGATGGTCGCTAACGATAACTCGGGTAAACTGGTTAAACGCGGCGCACTTGAGTCCATCGCCAGCAGGCTGGCTCCTACAATTTCAGCGTGGGCATGGCCCCCTGTGGGAGCTGGCTTGCCTGCGATGATCGTTAACGATGACGCGGGCAAACTGGATAAACGCGGCGCCCTTGAGTCCATCGCCAGCAGGCTGGCTCCTACAGTTTCCCAGGCTGTGTGAAGAATTTTTTTGCCTGAAACCCGGGCACAAAAAACCCGCCAGAACAGGCTGTGTGAAAACCTAGC
>NZ_AKJO01000050.1:0-18746 GCF_000282295.1 Pseudomonas sp. GM33 | reverse complement strand
GCCCCATGCGCAATTCTGGATGGAGTGAGACGCTGCCCGGCCCGCCGTTGTGGCTGCTCGCCGAGCTGACTTACCGCTGCCCGTTGCAGTGCCCCTATTGCTCCAATCCGTTGGACTTTGCCCGGCACGGCGAGGAACTGAGCACGCAAGAATGGATTCGCGTATTCCGCGAGGCGCGGGACATGGGCGCCGCGCAATTGGGCTTTTCCGGTGGTGAGCCGCTGGTGCGACAGGACCTCGCCGAACTGATCAAGGCCGCCCGGGACATGGGCTACTACACCAATCTGATCACCTCCGGCATCGGCCTGACCGAGCAGAAGGTGCGCGACTTCAAGGTGGCCGGGCTGGACCATATCCAGATCAGCTTCCAGGCCGCCGACGAAGCGGTGAACAACATGCTCGCCGGCTCGCGCAAGGCCTTTGCCCAGAAACTCGCCATGGCCCGTGCGGTGAAAGCCCAGGGCTATCCGATGGTGCTGAACTTCGTCACCCATCGGCACAACATCGACCGCATCGCGCAGATCATCGAGCTGTGCCTGGAACTGGAGGCGGACTTTGTCGAATTGGCCACCTGCCAGTTCTATGGCTGGGCTGAACTCAACCGCGTCGGCCTGCTGCCCACCCGCGAGCAATTGCAGCGCGCCGAGCGCATCACTAACCAATACCGCGAACGCCTTGAAGCCCAGGGCCACCCGTGCAAGCTGATCTTCGTCACCCCGGACTACTACGAGGAACGTCCCAAGACCTGCATGAACGGCTGGGCCAACCTGTTTCTCGACATCACCCCCGACGGCACGGCCTTGCCTTGCCACAGCGCCCGACAGTTGCCGGTAGCGTTTCCCAACGTGCGCGAGCACAGCCTCTCGCACATCTGGAACGATTCGTTCGGCTTCAATCGTTTTCGCGGCGACGACTGGATGAAGGAGCCGTGCCGCTCCTGCGACGAAAAGCACAAGGACCTGGGCGGGTGCCGCTGCCAGGCCTTCATGCTGACCGGCGATGCCGCCAATGCCGACCCGGTGTGCAGCAAGTCGCCGCACCACGGGGTGATCCTCAAGGCCCGTGAGGAAGCCGAGGCGCCGGGGATGGGGATCGAACACCTGACGCTGCGCAACGCGAAGGCTTCGCAGCTGATCTATCGCGGCTAGTCCAGTGACACTGATCCCTGTGGGAGCGAGCTTGCTCGCGATGAGGGCGGCACATTCAACATTGATGTCGACTGTGAGGCAGCTATCGCGGGCAAGCCCGCTCCCACAGGGGGGCTGCGGTGAATTCGAATGTGAGTACACCCCAGGCAGTGCTACCCATTGGTCTGATTGCATTCACAGCAGGATGGTTTAGTGTGGTTTCTACCTTCCAAAACAATAAAAACAGGCTTTCCAATGAGCCAGAGTCTCAACCAGCTGCGCAAGTTCGTTTCCCCTGAAATCATCTTCGGTGCCGGTAGCCGGCACAGTGTCGGCAATTACGCCAAGACCTTTGGTGCACGCAAGGTCCTGGTGGTCAGTGATCCCGGCGTGATCGCCGCCGGTTGGGTCGCCGATGTCGAGGCCAGCCTGCAGGCGCTGGGCATCGAATACTGCCTGTACAGCGATGTCTCGCCCAACCCTCGGGTTGAAGAGGTGATGCTCGGTGCCGAGATGTACCGGGAAAACCACTGCGACGTGATCGTCGCCGTGGGTGGCGGCAGCCCGATGGACTGCGGCAAGGGTATCGGCATTGTCGTCGCCCATGGCCGCAGCATTCTCGATTTCGAGGGCGTGGACACCATCCGCGTGCCCAGCCCGCCGCTGATCCTGATTCCGACCACTGCCGGCACCTCGGCCGATGTCTCGCAATTCGTGATCATTTCCAATCAGCAGGAGCGCATGAAGTTCTCCATCGTCAGCAAGGCCGTGGTGCCGGACGTTTCGCTGATCGATCCGGAAACCACCTTGAGCATGGATCCGTTCCTGTCGGCCTGTACCGGCATCGACGCCTTGGTGCATGCCATCGAGGCCTTCGTGTCCACCGGCCACGGGCCGCTGACCGACCCCCACGCGCTGGAGGCGATGCGCCTGATCAATGGCAACCTGGTGCAGATGATCGCCAACCCGAGCGACATTGCCCTGCGCGAGAAGATCATGCTCGGCAGCATGCAGGCCGGGCTGGCGTTTTCCAACGCCATCCTGGGCGCCGTGCATGCCATGTCCCACAGCCTCGGCGGCTTTCTCGACCTGCCCCACGGCCTGTGCAACGCGGTGCTGGTCGAGCATGTGGTGGCCTTCAATTACAACTCGGCACCAGAGCGTTTCAAGGTAATCGCCGAGACGTTCGGCATCGACTGCCGGGGCCTGAATCACCGGCAGATCTGCGGGCGGCTGGTCGAACACCTGATCGCCCTCAAGCACGCCATCGGCTTTCACGAAACCCTCGGTTTGCATGGCGTGCGGACCTCGGACATTCCGTTCCTGTCGCAGCATGCGATGCACGATCCGTGCATCCTGACCAACCCGCGTGAATCCAGCCAGCGCGATGTCGAGGTCGTCTATGGCGAAGCCCTCTGACGAGCAACAACGGGCCCTGACCGGGCTGCTGGGGCTGGGCAGCCATTCGGCGCGCAAGAGTCATTACCCGGAACTGGCCGCGCGCCTGGATGATCTGGAAGCCGAGCGCAACCGCTACAAGTGGCTGTTCGAAAACGCGGTGCACGGGATCTTCCAGGCCAGCCTGCACGATGGCATGCGCGCCGCCAACCCGGCGCTGGCACACATGCTCGGCTACCAGGACCCGCAGGAGGTGCTGTTCTCCCTGACCGACCTGGGCAGCACCCTGTTCGTGGACGGCGCGCAGGAACTGGAAGCCATCGGCGAAATCCTCAGGCACCAGCGCAGCCTGCACGGCTATGAAACCCGCTTGCGGCGCAAGGACGGCAGTCACCTGGATGTATTGATGAACCTGCTGCTCAAGCCCGGCCAGGAAGGCCTGGTGGAAGGGTTCGTCTCCGATATCACCGAGCGCAAGCTGGCCCAGCGACGCCTGCAGCAACTCAATGACGAACTGGAGCAGCGCGTCGTCGCGCGCACCGATGAATTGCTCGAAGCCAACCGTAACCTTCAGCAGCAGATCACCCAGCGTAAACAGATTGCCAAGGCCTTGCGCGATGCCCGCGATGCCGCCGAGGCCGCCAACCACAGCAAGGACAAATACCTCGCCGCCGCCAGCCACGACCTGCTGCAACCGCTGAACGCCGCGCGGTTGCTGATTTCGACTTTGCGCGAACGCAAGTTGCCGGAAGCCGAGCAGGTGCTGGTGGAACGCACTCACCAGGCCCTGGAAGGGGCCGAAGACCTGCTGACGGATCTGCTGGACATTTCCCGGCTCGATCAGGCCGCGGTCAAGCCGGACATCGCGTTGTACCGCCTCGACGAACTGCTGGGGCCTCTGGTGTCGGAGTTCCAGTCCGTCGCCCAGGCAGCCGGCTTGAATCTGCGGGTGCACATGGCCGATTACGCCATCAGCACCGACTTGCGCCTGATGACGCGGATCCTGCGCAACTTCCTCAGCAATGCCTGCCGCTACACCGATGACGGCAGCATCCTGCTGGCGGCAAGGCGTCGGGGCGAGATGTTGCGCCTGGAGGTCTGGGACACCGGGCGTGGCATCGCCGCCGACCGGCTCGATTCGATCTTCCTCGAGTTCAACCAACTGGACGTCGGCCGCGCCGCCGACCGTAAGGGCGTGGGCCTGGGGTTGGCGATTGTCGAGCGCATCGCCAAGATCCTTGGCTACAGGATTGGCGTTCACTCGTTGCCGGGGCGGGGTTCGATGTTCAGCATCGAGGTGCCGTTATCCGATGAGGTTCCATTGCCCGTGAGCCAGGCGGTGCCACAGCCGGGCACCGGCAACCCGTTGCCGGGACGCCGTTTACTGGTGATCGACAACGAAGTGAGCATTCTCCAGAGCATGGGCGCGTTGCTCGGGCAGTGGGGCTGCGAGGTTCTGGTTGCCACCGATGAAGCGGCTGCGCTGGCGGCGTTAGGCGGGCAGGCGCCGGAACTGATTCTCGCGGACTACCACCTCGATCACGGGGTGGTCGGCTGTGATGTGGTGCGACATTTGCGTGAGCATTTCCACCAGGACATTCCCGCGGTGATCATTACTGCCGACCGCACCGACCATTGTCGGCGTGCGTTGCAGCGGCTCAACGCGCCCTTGTTGAACAAACCGGTGAAGCCCGGCAAGTTGCGAGCGGTGCTGAGTCAACTGTTGGGGGCATCTGCCTGAAACGGCCGATACTGCAGGGTCAAGCCCAGTTCGATGGCTTGACCTTGCTCCAGCAAACGCAACCCCGGCCGACCGGGCAGGTGGTGCGCGTTGACCGGGTGGCTCACCGGTTCGATGCAGAAAAATTCCAGGCCCACCGGGCAGTAGAGCAGGTAGTAATCGCTGCCGGTGGCCTGGCAGTCCAGTTCGTATCCGAGGTCGGGCTGACGGATCAGGCAGTGGCCGTTCCATTCGCAGAAGCCGTTGTCCACGAGCGATTCGGGCAATGGCTTGAGCTGCTGAAAATCCCACTCGACCGGCAATGCGCTGAGTTGCGTCGGTAGTTTTTTCTCGTTGCACAACCATACCTCGCGAGCCGTGGCCTGCAGTCGGGTGTGGGTGGTGCGTGGCAGATACGGATGCAGGCCCAGTCCATGCCAGGCCGCGTGTTCGGCCAGATGGGTGACGCTCAATTCGATGCTCAGCTTGCCCGCGTTCAAATGGAAACGCTGGCGGGCGCGATAAGCGAAGGGGGTTGTGCTGTCGAGTTGCAGGACCACTTCATTTTCCGACCGGGAAACCACATCCCACGCCTGCTGCCAGGCGCTGCCGTGAATCGGCAGGGGATCGGTGAGGCTGTTGGACGCCAATGCCAGCCAGCCATCGGGGCAGTCGAAGCCGTCTTCGGCGATGCGGTTGGACCAGGGGATCAAGGGAAAGCAGCCGAGCTTGCCGGGCAGGCCGGTGTTCAGGGCGTGCTCATCGGCGTGGCGCAGCAAGGGCTGGCCGCTGCTGCGCACGGTCCAGTTGACGATGCTGGCGCCAATGTCGGGGGCGAGGGTGAGGCGGGTGAGGTCGTCTTCGAGTTCGAGCAGATTCATTGTTTTTCGTTCTGCGTTGGAAGGGGGGAAAGATCGCAGCCTCGTTGCACTCGACAGCTCCTACAGGTGCAACGAGGCTGCGATCCGTCAGGACTTGAACAAAGGCTCAGGCAATCCCTTCACCCCGGGATCAAGGGCAAAGACGCCACCGGCCAGCGACTGAAGGTCATGGTCATCGCCGGGGCGAATCGAGGTCACGAAAAGGGTGTCCAGTCGACTGCCGCCGAAGGCGCACATGGTGGGTTTCTTCACCGGTACGGCGAGGGAACGGTCAAGTCGGCCATCGGGTGTGAAGCGGTGGATCAAGCCGGCGTCGTTGGCGCAAATCCAGTAGCAGCCATCGGCGTCGACTGCCGCACCGTCGGGTCGACCTTCGTGCTCGTTCATGTCAACGAACACGCGGCGGTTGGAAGGGGTGCCGGTTTCGATGTCGTAGTCGAAGGCCCAGATCTGCTGGACCTGCGGATGGGAGTCGGACAGGTACATGGTGCGCCCGTCCGGGCTGAAGCCCAGGCCGTTGGGCACGATGAACCCGCTCAGCCGGGAATCGAGGGGCCCGTGTTGCCCGGCGCTGTAGCGGTACAACGTGCCGTTGGCGGCGTTGGCGCCCATGTTCAGCACCATGCTGCCGGCCCAGAAGCGTCCTTGGCGATCGCAGCGGCCGTCGTTCAGGCGCATGTCGGCGCGGGCATGGTCGACGTGGGCCAAGGGTTCACTGTCGAGACTGCCGTCGTTGCGCGGATGCAGGCGAAAGAACCCGCTTTCCATGCCGGCGACCCAGCCGCCGTCGGCATGACGCGCGATGCAAGCGAGCATCTCCGGGGTTTTCCAGGTATCTACCTGCCCGGTGTCGGCACTCCAGCGCTGTAAACCGCCGGCGGGAATATCGACCCAGTACAGAGCGCTTTCTTCAGGCACCCAGACCGGGCTTTCACCGACTGCGTTACGGGCGTCGACAATCAATTCAGCTTGCATGGCAACTCATTCCCTTGGTTTTTGTTGTGGGGATCAAGCGGGGCGCGAAGGTTCAGTCACCGAACGGGCCGGCTACGCAGAAGGCGCCGCCCTGGTACAGCCGCGCCGGGTCATCGGCGGCAGGCATCGGCTGGGCTTCGATTTTTTCGCGGAACTGTTCGGAGCTGTCCTGCGCGACAAAACCCAGGGCTGTAGCGTAGCGGTTGTCCCACCAGACGTCCTTGTTGTCGGACACGCCGTAGACCACGGTGTGGCCGACGTTCGGGGTGTACAAGGCGCGTTCGAGCAGTTGCGTCAGGTCGCCGAAACTCAGCCAGGTGCTCATCATCCGTCGGTTGTGCGGCTCGGGGAACGAGGAGCCGATGCGCACGCTGACGGTCTCGATGCCATAGCGGTCGAAGTAGAACGTGGCCATGTCTTCGCCGTAGGACTTGGACAGGCCGTAGTAGCTGTCGGGGCGGCGAGGGGAGTGGGCGTCAATGACTTCGTCCTGCCGGTAGAAGCCGATCACGTGGTTGGAACTGGCGAAGATCACCCGCTTCACCCCGTGGCGGCGCGCGGCTTCGTAGATGTGGAACACGCCACAGATGTTGGCGCCGAGGATCTCTTCGAACGAGTGCTCGGTCGACACACCGCCGAAGTGCAGGATTGCGTCCACGCCTTCGACCAGTTGATGCACCGCTTGCTTGTCGGCGAGGTCGCACGGCATCACTTCTTCGCGATCATCGATGGCGGGCGCGATGTCGGCGATGTCCGACAGGCGAATGACATTGGCGTAAGGGCGCAGGCTTTCGCGCAGGACTTTGCCGAGGCCACCGGCGGCGCCGGTCAGCAGCAGGCGGTTGAAAGGGGGGCGGGCGGTTGCTGTGGTCGTCATGGGAATCCTGGGTGCGCGGTTGTTGTTATTGATTTGTTGTAGGTTGTCGTATGACTTGGGTGAAGTATCGTTAGGGTCTCCGCTGCTTGTCAACGCGGCATGGGTGGAAATTGACGGAGGGTCGTCCTGTCCTGTCCTGTCCTGTCCTGCTCTGTTCTGTGGGAGCGAGCTTGCTCGCGATGGTCGTCAACGATAACGCTGGAAACCTGATACCCCGTGGCGTTCTCGGGTTCATCGCGAGCAAGCTCGCTCCTACAGGGGCTGGTGTTGATGCCTATGATTTACAACAACGAAATCGGGTAGCTGATGAAAATGCGGTTTTCATCGAATTCGTTGGTGCTGAAACTCTTGCGGATACTCGCGTTACGCCATTTCACGTTGAGGTTTTTCAGCACACCGCTCTGCACCGTGTAGGCCAGTTCGGATTCGCGACCCCATTCCTTGCCGTCGGTGATCGCGCCTGTGTGCACGTTGTCACCACTGATGTAGCGGTTCATCAGGGTCAGGCCGGGAATGCCGAGGGCGACGAAGTTGTAGTCGTGGCGCACCTGCCAGGATTTCTCCCGGGCGTTGTCATAGCTGGAGTTGTAGCTGTCGTTGGCCAGGGTGCCGCCGCTGGTGCCGTTGACCCGCATCCACACGTCGTCGCCGGTGAGTTTTTGCAGGCCGACATAGAAGGTGTTGCCGCCATATTTGGCCGAGAGCAGGGCAAACGCGGTCTTGTTGTCGAGGTCACCGGCCTTGGCGCTGCCGTCTTCCTTGCCGATGAAGTAGCCCAGGTTGGCGCCAAGGGTCCAGTCGCCGACGGGCTGGCTGTGGGTCAGGTTGAAGTATTGCTGCTGGTAAATGTCGCTGAGTTCCGAGTACCAGACGCCGACCTGCGTGCGCTTTTCATTGAATGCGTATTCACCGCCGCCGAAGTTGAAACGGTCTGAAGTGAACGCCGTTTTTCCGTTCATGAACATGTCTTCCATGCTCGCGTCATTGCGCGGGCTGTTTTTCCGGAATTGACCGCCATACAGCGTCAGGCCGCTGATTTCGGTGGACGTCACCTGGGCGCCCTGGAAGGTCTGCGGCAGTGAGCGGCCATCGTCGGAACGCAGGATCGGCAGCACCGGCATCCATTCGCCGACCTTCAATTCGGTTTTCGAAATCTTGCCTTTGAGCGCCACGCCCAGGCGGCCGAAATTGTCGGCCGGGCGGCCGTCGTCGTGGATCGGCAACAGCTGCGTGCCGCCAGTGCCCTTGCCGCCATCGAGCTTCTGCGAATACAGGCCCAATACATCGACACCGAAACCCACGGTGCCCTGGGTGAACCCGGACCTGGCATCGAGGATGAAGTTTTGCGTCCACTCTTCAGCCTTGCCCTGGGGGTAGGCCGGGTTGATGTAATTGCGGTTGAAGTAGGCGTTGCGCAGGTTCAGCGTGGCCTTGGCGTCGTCGGTGAAACCTGCGGCTTGGGCGTTGATGGGCAAGACGAGGGCCAGCCCGCTGCAGCCGATCAGGCTCAAGGTTTGACGACGAGAAAGGTTTGCACGCGAAGAACGGGCAGACGAATTACGGACGAGCTTGCTCACTGTGACGCTCCCTTGTTTCTTGTTTTTATTGTTGTCATACGTCGTCGTACAACATTTTGAGCGATATTTGCGGGATTTTTGGGGGTTGTCAATCGGAAGTTATACGATGACTTGGTGCGGGGTGGATTAGATTTTGCGGCAGCGCGCTTTTGTGGCGAGGGGGCTTGCCCCCGTTGGGGCGCGTAGCGGCCCCTGTGATCTTTCAGGTATATCGAGGAGTTGGTAATTACGACTGCTTCGCAGCCGAACGGGGCGGTGCGGCGTTCCGACAAGCCCCCTCGCCACAAAGGCTCGCTCCCACAGGGAATGGATTGTCAGCTGGAAATCATGGGGGGCAGGGTACCCAGCAGCGAAACCGCCGCCACTGCACCAAGCCCCAGCATCCACTCCAGCATCACGCTGGTGCGCAATGCTTGCAGACGCTGCTCGCAATCATTGATCCGCAAGCGATTGAACAAAGCCAGGCCCAGCATCGTCGCCACCAACGTTGCCTTGATCAACAGGATCAGCGCAAACCCGCTGAACAACGGCGTCGGCCAGAACGCCCCGGTGAGCACCCTTACATTGATCAGCCCGGTGATCAGCAGTCCGGCGACCAGGCCGTAACCGACGCCGCTGAAACGCTGCAACATCACCTGGATCGAATGCCCCGCAGGCTGTCGCAGAATCATCACCAGCAACAACAGGCCGCCGAGCCAGGCACCCACGCAGAACAAGTGGATCAGTTGATTGAGGATCAGCAGCTGGCCTGCGCTGCCATCGAGCATGGCGCCGTGACCGACCGGGGCCAGGGTGGCCAGCAGCAGGCCGCTGAGGCTCAGGCGCAGTGCAAGGCTTGCGCGCAAGGGAGTCAGCAGCAACACCACCAACGCGAGGTTAATCAGCAAATGCCAGCGCCAGACCTGGCCGAAAAAGGTATTGCCCAGCACCAGGCCCAGGGTCGACGGATCGAAGGCCGCGTCCCAGGCCCCGGCCATGCTCGCGGTAATCAGCAACAACCAGCAGACACCGCTGGCCAGCGCCACCACGGCCAGCCAGCGGCAGGTGCGTGCCAGGCGCTGATCCAGTGCGCTTTCGTCACTGGATAGCAAGGGCCTGAACAGCCAGGCCCCGAACAGCATCAGCACCACGATGAAATGCAGGAAGCGGCACAGCACCAGCGCACTCGCCATGAGTTACTGGCCAACCTTGAAGGCGTAGGCACCTTCGCTTTTGTGGGTATCGACCGATACCGCGTGCCATTCGACCTTGTAGGTACCGGCGGTCAACGGCGCGACCGGGGTGACGACCAGGGTCTTCTTGTCGCTGCCTTCGGTGGCCAGTGCTTTGACCGTCACGGGTGCGCCATCCCGGGTCAGGGTGACTTTGGTGAAACTGGCCTCGATACCCTCGGAGAACTCCAGGCGCAATTGCGTTGGCGCGGTCACGGTGCTGTCGGCGGCCGGTATCTGGCTTTTCAGGTGGGCGTGGGCCAACACCGAAGAAGCGGCGAGCAGCGAGCCGAGCAGGGCAGCGACGGTCAGGGTTTTCTTCAGCAGCATCGTGAGTACCTCAGGCGGTTTCCAAGTGCGCAGAGTTTAGCTTTCCGACAGCGGCTGTACGAAGATTCGTTTTCCCCTGTCGCCGCAGTCCAGAGCGGATGCTAGTCTTGCTCAACGCTGTTGTCGGGGACCCGCATGGGCAATCACAAGATCGAGATTCGTCGCAGTAACGTCGAAAAAATCCTGCTGGGGGCGGAAAAGGTCTTCGCTGAAAAGGGCTTCGGCAGCACGGCCATGGCTGACATCGCCGCTGAAGTGCAACTGCCGCGGTCCAATCTGCATTACTACTTCAGCACCAAGACCGAATTGTACAGCGCGGTGCTGTTCGATTTGCTGGAAGTCTGGAAGCAGGACGCGCTGTGCTTCGAGATGTTCGACGACCCGCGCGTGGTACTCAGCAGCTACATCCGCGCCAAGATGAACCATTCCCGCAGCCGGCCTTATGGTTCGAAAGTCTGGGCCAACGAAATCATCCACGGCGCGCCGACCCTCGGCGCAGCGCTGGATGCAAGCCTGTACGACTGGGCCAAGATGAAGGAAGCGAAAATCCGCCAGTGGGTGGACGACAAACGCATCCTGCCGGTGGAGCCGTCGAGCCTGCTGTACATGATCTGGGCCTCGACCCAGCACTATGCCGACTTCGATCACCAGGTGACTATTCTCAACGACCACCAACCGCTGTCGGACATGCAATTTGAAAAAGCAGTGCAGACGGTGACCAGTGTGATTTTGCGGGGGATCGGGTTGGAGCCTTGAGGTCTGTGTTGTACCGGCTGACGCCATCGCGAGCAAGCTCGCTCCCACAGGGGATCTCAGTGTTAATACGATCCCTGTGGGAGCGAGCTTGCTCGCGATGGCGTCAGTTCAGGCGCAGCTGGCCTCAAGGGCTAACGTGATACGGATTCCTCGGATCATGATTCCAGTCCAGGAACGGCTTGCCAGTCTCCACCGGCACCATCTCGATACAGTCCTGCACCGGGCAGGTGATCTGGCACAGGTTGCAGCCCACGCACTCCTCATCGATCACCTGGTACTTGTGCGTGCCATCCGCTTGCTTGAGGCTGGCCACGGCCTGGTGCGAGGTGTCCTCACAGGCAATGTGGCAACGACCACAGCCGATGCATGCCTCCTGGTCGATTTTCGCGATCACCTGGTAGTTGATGTCCAGGTACTTCCAGTCCGTGGTGTTGCCCACCGCGCGCCCGGAAAATTCCGCGATGCTGGCGTAGCCCTGAGTGTCCATCCAGCGTGACAATCCGTCCTTCATGTCTTCGACAATCCGGAAGCCATGCAGCATCGCCGCCGTGCACACCTGCACCGCGCCGCTGCCCAACGCGATGAATTCCGCGGCGTCGCGCCAGTTGCCGATGCCGCCGATGCCGCTGATCGGCAGACCTTGGGTCTGCGGGTCACGGGCGATTTCGGCGACCATGTTCAAGGCAATCGGCTTGACGGCCGAGCCACAGTAACCGCCATGGGTGCTTTGGCTGCCGACCATGGGGTTGGCCACCATGCGTTCGAGGTTGACGCTGGTGATAGAGTTGATGGTGTTGATCAGCGACACCGCATCGGCACCGCCACGGTGGGCCGCGCGGGCGGCGACGCGGATGTCGGTGATGTTCGGCGTGAGCTTGACGATCACCGGCAGCGAGCAATAGGTCTTGCACCAGCGGGTGACCTGTTCCACGTATTCCGGCACCTGGCCGACCGCCGCGCCCATGCCACGTTCCGGCATGCCGTGGGGGCAACCGAAGTTCAGTTCGATGCCGTCGGCACCCGTGGCCTCCACCAGCGGCAGGATGTGTTTCCAGGATTCCTCGACGCAGGGCACCATCAAGGACACGATCAGCGCACGATCCGGCCAGTCCTTTTTGACCTGGGTGATTTCCCGCAGGTTGATCTCCAGCGAGCGGTCGGTGATCAGTTCGATGTTGTTAAAGCCCAGCACCTCCCTGTTCGCCCCGAAGTGCGCCGAGTAGCGCGACGACACGTTTACCGCCGCCGGATCTTCCCCCAGGGTTTTCCAGACCACGCCGCCCCAGCCGGCCTCGAAGGCGCGGACCACGTTATAGGCTTTGTCGGTAGGTGGCGCGGAGGCCAGCCAGAACGGATTGGGTGCCTTGATGCCGGCGAAGACAATCGACAGATCGGCCATTTACGCAGCCTCCACGTTGAGCATCAGTTGAGTGTTGATCGCCTCGGCGGCGCGCTTGCCGTGTTGCACCGCTTGCACCGTCAGGTCTTGATCGAGACTGGTGCAGTCGCCGCCGGCATACACGCCGGGGATGCTGGTGCGCAGCTGTTCGTCGACTGCGATGCGCTCGCCCTGACGCGTGAGTTCGCGTGCCAGCGGATCGGCGAGGGCGTCGCTGTCGAAGGCCTGGCCGATGGCCTTGAAGATCGCGTCGGCGGCCAGTTCGAAGGTTTCACCGGTGGTTTGCAGGCGCCCTTCGACCAGGTGGGTGCGGGCGAAACGCATGCCGCGCACCCGGCCGTGGTCATCGAGCAGCACTTCTTCAGGTTGCGCCCAGGTCATCAGCCGCACCTGATTGGCCTTGGCAATCTCCTGTTCGTGATGGGTGGCGCCCATGTCTTCGACGCCGCGCCGGTACACCAGGTTCACGTCACGGGCGCCGAGACGGGCCATTTGCACGGCCATGTCGATGGCGGTGTTGCCCGCGCCGAGGACGATGCAATGGTCGGCCAGGGGCAATTGGCTCAGGTCATCGGCCTGGCGCAGTTCGCGGATGTAGTCGGTGGCGGCGAGCAGGCCGGGCGCGTCTTCGTGGGCCAGGCCCAGTTGCTTGCTGGCGTTGAGCCCGAGGCCGAGGAACACCGCATCGAACTGTTGATGCAGGTCGCTGAGGGTCAGGTTGTCCCCGAGTTTGTGCCCGTGGCGGATTTCGATTCCGCCGATTTCCAGCAGGAACTCAAGCTCCCGTTGCGCGTAGTCATCCACCAGTTTGTATTTGGCGATCCCGTATTCGTTGAGGCCGCCAGCCTTTTCCCGTGCCTCGAAGATCACCACGTCATGCCCGTGCATGGCGCTGCGGTGGGCGCAGGACAATCCGGCCGGACCGGCGCCCACCACGGCGATGCGTTTGCCGGTGGCGGCCGCACGCGGGAATGGGTGAGTACTGAAATGGGCGTTGTCCACGGCGTAGCGCTGCAACAGGCCGATCATGACCGGTGCGCATTCGTGAGCGTTGTTGCGCACGCAGGCTTGCTGGCAAAGGATTTCCGTCGGGCACACCCGGGCGCAACTGCCGCCGAGGATGTTGGCCGAGAGGATCTTCTGCGCGGCGCCTTGCACGTTGTCCTGCTGGATATTGCGGATGAACGAGGGAATGTCGATTTCGCTCGGGCAGGCATTCACGCAGGGCGCGTCGTAGCAATACAGGCAGCGCGAAGCTTCGAGGTGCGCCTGGCGCTCATTGAGTGGCGGTGCCAGATCGGTGAAATGGCCGGCGAGGGCGGCCGCATTCTCGACGGGATGCGGGAGGTGGTCCAGGGTCTTGATCACGGTGTTGGCCTCACGGTTATTTGAGGTGCTGCCTCTGAATGGGCATTGTTTTTTGTGTTGTCTGTGCGGGCCTCTTCGCGAGCAAGCCCGCTCCCACAGGATCTCGGGTGTTCACAAAACCTGTGGGAGCGAGCTTGCTCGCGATAGGCCGCAGGCCGCTCTCAGCGCTTCACCGCAACCGGCTGATTCAGCTCGGCTCGCTTGCTCAGCAAATCAAACACCGCCGGGTACGCCGGCCGTTCGATGTAGCGCCCGGCGCCACGCTCGGCCCGCAGGTCGCCGTCGGCCCAGACCACGCGGCCCTGGCTGATGGTGTGACTGGGCACGCCGCGCACGGTCTTGCCTTCGAAGATGTTGAAGTCCACCTGCTGATGGTGGGTCTTGGCGGAAATGGTCCGCGTGCCTTGCGGGTCCCACAGCACCAGGTCGGCATCGGCCCCCACGCGAATCGCGCCCTTGCGTGGGTAGAGGTTGAAGATCTTCGCGGTGTTGGTGGACGTCAGCGCGACGAATTGCTGCATCGAAAAGCGTCCGCTGTTCACCCCTTCATCCCACAACACTGCCATGCGGTCTTCGATGCCGGCGGTGCCGTTGGGGATCTTGCTGAAGTCGTCGCGGCCGGCGGCTTTTTGCTCGGCGCAGAAGCAGCAGTGGTCGGTGGCGGTGGTGTGCAGGTTGCCCGATTGCAGGCCATGCCAGAGCGCCTCTTGATGACCGCGAGGGCGGAATGGCGGGCTCATCACGTAACCGGCGGCGGTTTGCCAGTCCGGGTGGCGGTAGACACTGTCGTCCAACAGCAGGTGCCCGGCCAGCACTTCGCCGTACACCGGCTGGCCCTTGCCCCGGGCGTAGGTGATTTCGTCGAGGGCTTCCCTGGTCGAGACATGGACCAGATACAGCGGCGTACCCAGGGTTTCGGCGATGCGGATCGCCCGGCTCGCGGCCTCGCCTTCAACCTGTGACGGCCGCGACAGCGGATGCGCTTCCGGCCCGGTGATGCCCTGGGCCATCAGCTTGCGTTGCAGGTGATAGACCAGTTCGCCGTTTTCCGCATGCACGGTCGGCACCGCGCCCAGTTCCAGGCAGCGTTCGAAGCTCGCCACCAGGGTGTCATCGGCGGCCATGATCGCGTTCTTGTAGGCCATGAAGTGCTTGAAGCTGTTGACGCCGTGCTGGCTGACCAGTTCGGCCATTTCCTCGCGGACCTGGTCGCTCCACCAGGTGATGGCGACGTGAAAGCCGTAGTCCGACGCCGACTTCTCGGCCCAGCCGCGCCACTGATGGAAGGCTTCAAGCAAGGATTGCTGCGGGTTGGGAATCACGAAGTCGATGATCGAGGTGGTGCCGCCGGCCAGTCCCGCCGCCGTGCCACTGTAGAAGTCTTCGCTGGCCACGGTGCCCATGAAGGGCAGTTGCATGTGGGTGTGCGGGTCGATACCGCCGGGCATCAGGTATTGGCCGCTGCCGTCGAGCACTTCGGAGCCTGCGGGGATATCGAGGTTTTCGCCGATGGCCTTGATCACGCCGTCTGCGCAATACACATCGGCGCGATAACTTTCATCATGGGTAATAACGGTGGCGCCACGGATCAACAGAGACATTCCGAGTTCCTCGCAGGCAATGACCGGCTTGTGCCGGTTCTAGATGTTTTATATGACGCCAGCGTCAACAGGTGTATTCCTGTCATCGCTGTCAGGATTAAACGCTAGCTGCAGTTATTCGAATCGGCAAGAATATTTTTTATAAGCTTATGCAGTTATTAACTTATTGATATCTAACGATTAAATCAAAGAATCACCAAAATGGTGAACGACCTCACCATTTTGACGCACTTGACAGGATCGAAAAATAGTCAAGATTTCTTATGTGAAATCAGCTGTTTGAGTATGGTCTATGGTTGATGCGCAGCCATTGAAAAAAAGATCAACGCACCAGTTTGAGTCCTGACTGTCCGGACAACTTGCCTGGCGTTCGGCCTGAGTGGCCTGACAAATAGTCGAGTCAGCGAATAAAACTGATAAACATCAGTGGGTTGTAATGTGTTTATGGAACTGCCCGATGCGTAATCGGGGCACCCGGCACGTTTATTGATGCCGCCAGCCCCCGATGAGCAAAAAAATAATTCAAAGAACAGTGGAGCGGCCATGCAACAGATCAGATCGCAAGTGACCGAGCGCGACGGCTTGTTTGAGCTGGAAGCCGGCAGCGATGTCCTCGACAGTCCCCGTTACAACCATGACATTGCACCGACCAAGGTGCGCGAACGCACCTGGAACAAATGGCACATCACCGCGCTGTGGGTGGGCATGGCGATCTGCGTGCCGACCTACACCCTCGGTGGCGTGCTGACCGCGTACTTCGGTCTGACCGTCGGCGAAGCGCTGCTGGCGATTCTGTTTGCCAACATCATCGTGCTGATTCCCCTGACCCTGAACGCCTTTCCCGGCACCAAGTACGGCATTCCCTTTCCGGTGTTGCTGCGCTCGTCCTTCGGCGTGCTCGGTTCCAACATTCCGTGCCTGATCCGCGCGCTGGTGGCGTGCGGCTGGTTCGGCATCCAGACCATGTTCGGCGGGTTGGCGATTCACCTGTTCCTCGGCTCGGTGTTTGAGGGCTGGAAGTCCCTGGGCGGCACTGGCGAGGTCATCGGCTTCATGGTGTTCTGGGCGCTGAACCTGTGGGTGGTGATACGCGGCGCCGAGTCGATCAAATGGCTGGAAACCCTGTCTGCACCGCTGTTGGTACTGGTGGGCGCAGGGCTGCTGGTCTGGGCCATGCCGAACGTGTCGATGACCGAGTTGCTGGCGATTCCGGCCAAGCGTCCCGAAGGCGCCGGGGTGGCCAGTTATTTCGCCGCCGGGCTGACCGCGATGGTCGGCTTCTGGGCCACGCTGTCACTGAACATTCCGGACTTCAGCCGCTACGCGAAAAGCCAGAAGGATCAGATTGTCGGGCAGATCATCGGCCTGCCGCTGACCATGTTCCTGTTTGCTTCCCTGGGTGTGGTGATGACAGCGGCCTCGGTGAAGCTGGTGGGCGTGACGGTTTCCGATCCGGTGACCCTGATCGGCCATATCCAGAGCCCGGTGTGGGTCGCACTGGCCATGGCGCTGATCATCATCGCCACGCTGTCGACCAATACCGCAGCGAATATCGTGTCGCCGACCAATGACTTTCAGAACATCGCCCCCAAGGTGATCAACCGCACCAACGCCGTGCTGCTGACCGGCTTCGTCGGCTTGGCGTTGATGGCTCATGAACTGCTGAAAAAACTTGGCCTGATCGTTTCCGATCTCAGCCTGGAAACCGTTTATTCCAACTGGTTGCTCGGCTATTCCAGCCTGCTCGGGCCGATCGCCGGGATCATGGTGGTGGACTATTTCCTGATCAAGAAACAGCAACTGGACCTTGCCGGCCTGTACCGCGATGACGTGTATCCGGCGTGGAACTGGAGCGGTTTCATGGCCTTCGGTGTGCCGGTGGCGTTGACGCTGCTGTCGCTTGGCAGCGATGCCTTCAGCTGGTTCTACAGCTACGGCTGGTTCACCGGCTCGATTTTGGGAGGGGTGATCTATTACGGGTTGAGTGTGATGCGGCCCAGCCCGTCTGTTGCGAAATCTGCGGTGTAGCGGCTGGCCTCTTCGCGAGCAAGCCCGCTCCCACATTTGGAATGCATTCCCCCTGTGGGAGCGGGCTTGCTCGCGAAGGCGGCCGCACAATCACCAAAGCACTGCCTGAAGAAACACACAAGAACAGCCAGAGGAGATCATCATGAACGCGGCCGTCGACGTTCTGCAGTCCAGCCATCAACACATCAACCGCGACCGCCTGTGGCAGTCGCTCATGGACCTGGCCAAACTCGGCGCCACGGTCAAGGGTGGGGTGTGTCGCCTGGCCCTGACCGATCTCGATCGCCAGGCCCGGGACATCTTCGTCAAATGGTGTGTCGATGCCGGCTGCACCGTCAGCATCGACGCGATCGGCAACATCTTCGCCCGACGCCCCGGGCGCAATCCCGACCTGCCACCGGTGATGACCGGCAGCCACATCGACACCCAGCCCACCGGCGGCAAGTTCGATGGCTGCTTCGGTGTATTGGCGGGGGTCGAGGTGCTGCGCACCCTCAATGACCTGAACATCGAAACCGAAGCACCGCTGGAGGTGGTGGTCTGGACCAACGAAGAAGGCTCGCGCTTTGCCCCGTGCATGATGGGCTCCGGCGTGTTCGCGGAAAAATTCACCCTCGAAGAAACCCTGGCCAAGGTCGATGCCGATGGCGTGACCGTGGGTGAGGCGTTGAATGCCATTGGCTACGCCGGCCCGCGTAAAGTCAGCGGTCACAAGGTCGGGGCCTATTTCGAAGCCCACATCGAGCAAGGCCCGATCCTGGAAGACGAACGCAAGACCATTGGCGTGGTCATGGGCGCTCTCGGGCAGAAATGGTTCGACCTGAAACTGCGTGGCGTCGAAGCCCACGCCGGCCCGACCCCGATGCACCTGCGCAAGGACGCCCTGGTCGGCGCCGCGGTGATCGTCGGTGCGCTCAACCGCGCCGCCCTCAGCCATCAACCCCATGCCTGTGGCACCGTCGGTTGTCTGCAAGCCTATCCCGGCTCGCGCAATGTCATTCCCGGCGAAGTGCGCATGACCCTGGACTTCCGCCACCTGGAACCGGAACGCCTGGACTCGATGATCGCCGAAGTGCGTGAAGTCATCGAAACCACCTGCGACGAACATGGCCTGACCTTCGAACTCACCCCGACTGCCGACTTCCCGCCGTTGTACTTCGACAAGGGCTGCGTCGAGGCTGTGCGCGGTGCCGCCCAAGGCCTGGGCCTGTCGCACATGGACATTGTCAGTGGGGCAGGGCACGACGCGATCTTCCTCGCCGAGCTCGGTCCGGCGGGGATGATCTTTGTGCCCTGCGAAGGCGGCATCAGCCACAACGAAATCGAAAACGCCGCGCCGGATGACCTGGCGGCCGGGTGTGCGGTGTTGTTGCGGGCGATGCTGGCGGCTTCTGAGGCCATCGCGAAGGGGAAACTGGCGGCCTGAAGATCAAAAGATCGCAGCCTGCGGCAGCTCCTACAGGGGAATGCGTTCTTATGTAGGAGCTGCCGTGTAGTG
>NZ_AKJO01000049.1:0-7776 GCF_000282295.1 Pseudomonas sp. GM33 | reverse complement strand
CTCCCACAGGGATCTCTGGTTAACACAAGATTTGTGTATGGCAGAGATTCAAATGTGGGAGCGAGCCTGCTCGCGAAGACGGTGTATCAGGCAACTCCGATCTCAGATCCGAAAACTCCCCACCAACTGATTCAACCGCCCGGCCTGTTGCTCCAGCTCGGTACAAGCCCGCAATGTCGATTGCAAATTCTCCACCCCTTGCTGGTTCAGGCTGTTGATCCGGGTGATGTCGACATTAAGGGCCTCGACCACCGCCGTCTGTTCTTCCGTGGCGGCGGCCACGGACTGGTTGACGTTGTCGATCTCGCCGATGCGCTGGGTCACGCTGCCCAGGCGGGAGCCGGCGAGGTTGGCGATGGTGACGCTTTCTTCGCTGTGGCGCTGGCTCTCGGTCATGGTGGTGACCGATTCCCGTGCGCCCACTTGCAGTTCCTCGATCATCTGCTGGATCTCCAGCGCCGAGGCCTGGGTGCGGCCGGCCAGGCTGCGCACTTCGTCCGCCACTACCGCAAAGCCACGACCCGCTTCACCGGCCCGCGCCGCTTCAATGGCCGCGTTGAGCGCCAGCAGGTTGGTCTGCTGGGAGATGCCCTTGATCACTTCGAGGATCTGCCCGATGTTCACGGTCTTGTCGTTGAGCACTTCGATGTTGGCGCACGAGGCGCTGATCTTGCCCGACAGTTCGTGCATCACCTCGATCGTGCGTTGCACCACCTGGCGTCCGTCCTCGGCCTGTTGCCGGGCACCGGACGCCTGGTGCGAGGCATCGCTGGCGTTGTGGGCGATCTCCTGGGCGGCCGCGCCCAACTGGTTGATCGCCGCCGCCACGCTGCTGGTGCGGGTGGATTGATCGTCGAAATTGCTCAGCGAAGCGTTCGATGCATTCAGCACGCGCCGCGCCCCTTCATTGACACCGAGTGCCGCCGAGGACACCTCGCGCATCGACTGGTGGATGCGTTCGACAAAGCGGTTGAAGGCGGTCGCCAGTTGACCGATTTCATCCCGCGATTGCACCTGCAGGCGCCGGGTCAGGTCGCCTTCGCCGAGGGAGATATCCTCCAATACGCGGGTCAGCACTTGCAGCGGCCGGGTAATGCGCCGCGCCGTGTACCCAATCAACAGCAGGCCGAGCAGGGCCGAACCGCCACCGAGGAGCAACTCCAGCGCGGTGCTTTGCACGCCCTGGGCGTCGAGTTCCTTCTGCAAGGTGGTCACCGGCGCCAGCAAAACCTCTTGCGGCACGCCGACCAACACGCCCCACGGCGCGGCGCCGGCAATCGGTGACAGCGGCTCAAGCACCTTGATCTGCCGGGCGTCGACAAACACTTTGGGGTTGCCCTGGTGCAAGGCGTCCATCACCTCGGCACTGTCCATCGGCTGGCCGAGGCGGCTGACGTCCTGGCTGTCGGCGGAGATCACCCCGCGCGGGCTGACGATGCTGATCTGACCGTTGCCTTCGAACAACTCACGGGCGCTGGCCTGGCTGTTCTGTTGCAGGGCGGCGAGGTTGATGTCGAGCCCGACCACGGCGATCACCTTGCCGTTTTCCAGCAGCGGGAAGGCCACGCTGGTCACCAGTTTGCGGCTGCCGGACGCCTCGTCGAAATAGGGCTCGAGCACACAGGCCTGACGGGTGTCGCGGGCACAGGTATAGAAGGCGTTGTAGGGCGCGCCGCTCGGCCCCGGCTCGGTGTTGGCGAGCAGGCCTTCGTCGCCGATCACCGCTTGCAGTTCGCCCGGTTTGCTCTGCACCCAATACAGGGCGAAGCGCCCGGTTTCGTTGCTGCCAATGTCCGCCTGATGGGCGAAAGCGGCGTCGTCGCCGTCGAGTCCACCGGGTTCGAAAATGACATAAAGCCCGAGCAGGTCGGGCTTGTCGATCAGGGCCTGGTGAAGCTGGGTGCTCAGCTCCTGGCGCAGTTGCGGGCGGGTCAGGCTGCCCTGCTGTTGCAGCTGTCGCAGGTACAACAGGTAGCGCGATAACCCCTGGCCGTATTCGTGGGTCTGTATGAAGGTGCGTTGCACTTGCATGGCCTGCACTTTGCCCAGGGCCTGCATGTGTTCCCTGGCCGCATTGGCGAGCATGTCACCGCTGGCTTGCGCAACCTGCCGGCTGCTCTTGTGGGTCTGATAGAGCGACAAGCCCATCAACAAGCCGACGACCAGCAGCAGGCAGAGCCCGGCGAGGAGGGCGATCTTGCTCTGGATCGTCAGGAGTTTCTTGTGCATTGGAAATACCTTTTTCCACGTGGGCAATGACGCTGCCATTGCCCACGACCGAGGTTAGAAACCGGTGACGAACAGCAGTTGGGCGTAGACGTTCCGGTCGTTGTTGCCCAGTTGCGTGCCGCCGTTTTCGGCGCTCTTGTCCGGCTGGAAGATGCCCACCAGCGGCATCACGGTCAGGTGGTCGTTGACGTGCCATTCGGCATACAGGTCGACTTCGTGGCCGTCGGTATTGCCCAGGCTGCGGTCGATGGTGTCGAAGTTGAAGTACAGCGCGCCCAGGTTAAGGTTTTCCAGCGGCGAGACTTTCAGCCCGACGTTCTGAATCCGCGAGTTGCTGTTGAACGGCCCGGCGTAGTTGCCCGCCACTTCACCCTGGAACCAGGTGCCATAACCACGGCTCATGCCGTAGAACAAGGTGTCGTAGCCTTCCGAGAAACGGCTGTAGCGGTAGCTGACGTTCGGGGTCCAGATCGCGTCGGAGAAGGTCCAGCCGGCTTCCAGGTACCAGGCGTCTTCGGTGGCGGCGTGGGGTTTGTCCTGCTTGGCGTATTCGCCGGACAGGAACAGGTCTTTCACTCCGGCATTGCCCGCCGCGCGCACGCTGTAGGTCTTCATGCCGTCGCGTTCGAGCTGGATCGGCGAGGCGTACTGCTCGTCGATGTCGGTGGTCTTGATGTAGGTCAGGCCCACCGTGCCGGCCTCGGCCACGTGCTCCAGGGTGCCGACGTACATTTCGGTCTTGGCCTGGGCGCGGTTGTCGGACTTGAGCCACATCAGGTCGCTGCGCCAGCCTTCCTTGCCACCCAGACGCAATACGGCGGTTTCGTCGAAGGCTTTGCGAGCGGCCAGGTAGTAGGCGCCGCCACGGTTGAACTCGCCGTCGGCCAGGCCCTTACCCATGTTCAGGGCGTCGCCGTCGATCAGGAAGCCATCGCCGACCACGATGTTCTGACGGCCGAAGGACAGGTCCACACCGTCCTTGCCCAATGCGCCAAACAGATCGGCCGAACGCCAGCCGAGGTAGGCGTCTTCGAACTTGGTGGTGCGTTCGGTGCCATCGCTGAAACCGGCGGCGTCGCCGTCGCCCCAGGTGCCGGAGCTGAGCAGGTTGCCCGCGCCGTACGCCGTGCCCGCACCGCCCAGGCCCTTGTCGAAACTCAAACCGTATTTGATGTAGCCCTCGCGCCACGACGAGGAACCTTCGTCGAGACGGCCGGACAGGGCGTAGTTTTCCTGGCTGTGGAAAATGCCGAACGCGGCTTCGAGGGTGGCGTTCAGATGGCTGTCATCATCGGCGTACAGCTCATAGGCATTGGCCTGGCCGGCGCTGATCATCAGCGCGAGCGTCGAGAGACGAAGCAAGGGGGACTTGAGCATGGTGTGGCATCCGTTCTTGTTCTTGAGCGCAGGTTTGCGGTCTGCCCGGATACTAAGTCGCGGCTTTCGTTCGCCCTTTTCCCTGTTTGCCAATTAGTTGGTTGTGCATGCCAGATTGTCCGGTTTGGCAGCCCCGCCAACATAACTGGCACGCAGGGCAAAACCTGCGTGCCGGCGACCACCGACAATCCCCACCAAGCTGCCGAAGCACCCTGGCCTCGGCATTTTCTGGTGTTGGTGTTCGCCTGCTGGCGAGCGCGTGGATTTTCAAGGGCGTTTTCTTATGTTCACTTCGCTGCATTTGCCCCTCATCGGCTTGCTGTCCTTCACCCTGGTTCAGGCGGTGTCTGCCGCCGAGTGCGCCACGGATACCCAGCGTGGTGCCGCAGTGTTTGCCACTGAGTGCAGCGTCTGCCACGCGGTGACCAAGGGTACGACCGGGATGATGGGGCCGAATCTTTTCGGCGTGTACGGACGCAAGTCCGGCTCGCTGCCGGGCTTCAGCTACTCCCAGGCCATGCGCGACAAAGACGTCAGCTGGCAAGCCGAGAACATCACGCAATTGATCACTCAGCCCCAGGCCTTCGTGCCGGGCACTTACATGCCGTACATGGGCCTGGCTTCCGCCGACGACCGCCAGGCGGTCGCGTGTTTCCTCAAAGAACAACACTGATCAGGCCGCATTTACGCCTGAACAAATCGTCTGAATGAAAGGTGAATTATGAGCAACGTTGAAATCCTGCCCCAGGTGGCTGCATTCCTCGAACGTCGTCACGGCTGCTTCATTGACGGCCAGTGGGTATTTGCCGAGGGCGACAGCATCGCCGTGGTCAACCCGGCCACCGGGCAGACCCTGTGCGAAACCCTGGATGCGCCGCTGGAGATCGTCGAGCGCGCCGTACAGTCGTCGCACAAGGCGTTCAAATCCGGCGTGTGGTCGAGCCTGCGCCCGGCCGACCGTGAGCGCATCCTGCTGAACTTCACCCGCCTGGTCGAAGAACACGCCGAAGAACTGGCCCAACTGGAAACCCTGAGCCAGGGCAAGTCGATCAACATGGCCCGAGCGCTGGACCTGAATGCAACCGTGGAGTTCATGCGCTACATGTCCGGCTGGGCGACCAAGATCGAAGGGCAGACTTTCGACGTGTCGATTCCGTTGCCACCGGGTGCCAAATTCACTGCGTTCACCAAGCGTGAGCCGGTGGGTGTGGTGGTCGGGATCGTGCCGTGGAACTTCCCCCTGCTGATCGCCGCCTGGAAGCTGATGCCCGCCCTGGCCACTGGTTGCACGGTGATCATCAAGCCGGCGATGGAAACCCCGTTGACCGCCATGCGCCTGGCCGAACTCGCGCTGGAAGCGGGTATCCCGGCCGGCGTGTTCAACGTGGTCACCGGTGGCGGTGCCTCGGTCGGCGGTGTGCTGACCTCGCATCCACTGGTGAGCAAGGTGTCGTTCACCGGTTCCACCGCCGTGGGCAAGAGCGTCGGCGTGGCGTGCATGGAAAACATGACGCGCTTCTCCCTGGAACTGGGCGGCAAGAACCCGATGATCGTGCTCGCCGATGCCGACATCGAAAAAGCCGTGCAAGGGGCGATCCTCGGTGGCTTGCTGAACAACGGCCAGGTCTGCGCCGCGGCATCGCGCTTCTATGTGCACCGCTCGATCCATGACAGATTCGTCGAGGCCCTGGCCGCCGCTGTCTCGGCGATGCCGATTGGCGCGGGCATGAATGGCGACGCGGCGATCAACCCGCTGGTGTCGCGCAAGCAACAACAAAGCGTGCTCAAGCACATCGAACTGGCCCGCCAGGAAGGTGCGCGGGTGGTCACTGGCGGTGAGTTGCTGGAGGGCGACGGCTTCTTCGTGCAGCCGACCATTCTGGCGGACATCGACCACAGCATGGCCGTGGCCCGCGAAGAAGTGTTCGGCCCGGTGCTGGGCGTGATGCCGTTCGACGACGAAGACGCCGTGATCGAACTGGCCAACGACAACCGCTACGGCCTGGCCGCCAGCCTGTGGACCAATGACCTGGGCAAAGCCATGAACCTGGTGCCACGGATCGAAGCCGGTACGGTATGGGTCAATGCCCACGTGCTGCTCGACCCGGCGATGCCGTTCGGTGGCGTCAAGCAATCGGGCATGGGGCGCGAGTTCGGTCGCGCGGTGATCGAGGCCTACACCGAGCTCAAGTCGGTGTGTATCGCGCATTGATCAACCTGTAGGAGCTGCCGAAGGCTGCGATCTTTTGCTCTTGTTTTAAAAATCAGGATCAAAAGATCGCAGCCTTCGGCAGCTCCTACGGATGGGTAGCTGTCTGTGATTAGTCAGCGTAAGTTTTCTAGTATAAGTACTGTGGCCAATCTCACATGAAAACTATCTGGCCCTGGCATGGCCCCGATTATGCTTCGTCAAAGCGGATTTTTGATTAAAAGTCGTATGGCAGATGTCGCATTGGAAAGGCCTTTCCCCGGTATGGGTCCGCATATGCCTCGTCAAAGTGGAACCGTCAATAAAACTCAAACCGCAGACTTCACATTTGAAAGCTCTTTCCCCTGTGTGGATCCGCTTATGTGCCTGCAAATGTTGAAGTAGCTTGAATCTGTTTTGGCAGACGTCGCATTGGAAAGGCATTTCCCCGGTATGGGTCCGCATGTGGCGTTCCAAGCCTATATCGCTTCCCAGGCTTTTGTCGCAAGTCGGACAAACAAACCGCTTCCGCTTCCTCCCAGTGTTTGGCTGCTCTGCACCACTGCTAGAAGCCGCAGCGGAAGTCGAGGGCTGTGGTTCATTCCGAACGTTCTCAGAAGCGGCACCTGAAGGCGAGGGCGCAAGTTCATAGGACACCACAATAGCGTTTGTTGCAGTCGTCAGCGTCCCGACAGGCTGGACAATTACAGGTAAGGTTTCCCTCGGGGCAGGTGCCAATGTGTCGGTCACCGGTGGAAGCTCGTGAACCAGTGGTGAAGCAATAGCCGGCTTCGGTGAGGGCGGCGGTTCAGGAATTTCGTCAGCCAGTTGCTTGGCAAGGCCCTGTACCAAGTCTGCCTCAGCGAATGCGGTCACGAGCTCAGCGGCAACCCGGTCGCCTTGCGCAAACGCATTCGCGGCGTCTCTCGCGAGTTCCAATAGATAAGCATCGGTAAGGTCCTCCACCCCCACACGCCCATCCCGGTCGATATACCGCACCGGTGAATTGCTCACAAAACAGAAAAGATTCAAGCCATCCACTTCCCCCGCCGGATCCGGATTGATCCAGCGTTGCTGCCACGGTGCGTAATAGCGATAACCGTAGTAATACAACCCCGTCGCGTCGCGTTCCTTGCCTGAGTAACCGCGGGTCTTGTAGGTCGCCTTGGCCCCGTGGTGTTCGATCCACCAGGCCCGGCCGCCGAATGGCAGGTAGCCTTCTTCGCTGAGTACCTCACCCTGTTCATCGAGCTCCAGCAGGCTGGAACCGAGGTGGTCGGTGAGGCTGTAACTCAGGTGATCGTTGTCGACCCCGTTGGGTGGCGCACCGACCCAATGCAGCAGGCGCACGGCATTGCGCCCGGCCTCGGCCTCCAGCACGTGACGCTCCTCGCCATTGGCGGCCCGGTGGATTTCCAGCCCCGGCAGGTAACGCACTTCGCTGAGCACGGTACGCCCGGATGCCAGGGCGCAACGGACTTTGCGCAGGCGTTTGCCACCGCCGCCATAGCGATAGAGTTCGCGGTCGTCCGGGCCCTCTTCCCGCAGCACCGGAGCGACCTGACTCAGCTGGTTACGCGCATCCCAATGCATGAGCTGGCCGCGCAGCAGCTGAGTCTGGTTGCCATTGCCGTCGAACTCGCGGTCGAAGTCAGGCGGTGAATCGCCGTCGTGGTGAATCACGCTGCGGTTGCTGTCACTGGCCACGACCCAGCGACGGGTGAACGGCTGCTCGCCCAGGTGACGCAAGAGCACAACGTTGTTGCCGGCGTCGTACTCATATTCTTCGCGGTAGTTGACCTGCGCGTTCGGGTCGTTGGCGGCGCGGTAGACCTCACGGCCGGTGGCGCTGATCAGGCGGTCGCGAGTGTCGTAGGTATAAGTGCTGACGGGATCGATGCGCTGGTTCTTGAAGTAAGTGGTGGCCTTGGACCGGTCATCGACTTGCAGCAGATTACCGACCGGGTCGTAGGCGTAATGCA
>NZ_AKJO01000048.1:0-8505 GCF_000282295.1 Pseudomonas sp. GM33 | reverse complement strand
TGACGGCTTCCAGCCACTGGCGTGTCTGCGGGCTGTACCAGCCAGCCTCCGCGTCGCGACACAGATCCCCCAGTACCGCACCGGCTTCGACCGAAGCCAGCTGGTCCTTGTCCCCCAACAGCACGAGGCGTGCATGGGCCGGCAAGGCGTCGAGCAGATTGGCCATCATTTCCAGGTCGATCATCGAGGCTTCGTCCACCACCAGCACATCCAGCGGCAGGCGATTGCCCGCGTGGTGCCGGAAATGACGTGTCCCAGGCCGGCTGCCCAGCAGACGGTGAACGGTGGTGACGTCGGACGGGATTTTCTCGCGAATTTCTTCGCTGACCTTCAAGGTCCGGACTTGCTGGCTGATGGACTCTGTCAGGCGCGCCGCGGCCTTGCCGGTCGGTGCGGCGAGGCGAATGCGCAAAGGCATGCCGGCCTCGACCGCCGGCGCCTGGAGCAACGCCAGCAAGCGCACGACGGTGGTGGTCTTGCCGGTTCCCGGCCCCCCCGTCACGATGCTGAAGGCGCTGCGGGTCGCCAGGGCGCAGGCCAGCTTCTGCCAGTCGATCACTTCACCCGGCCGGGCAGGCCCGAACAAACCGGTGAGGCGATGGAGCAGGTCGTTCGGTGTGGACTCGTGCTCCGTCAGGCGCTCGCGCAACGAAAGGTCGATCCGCCGCTCGTAGGCCCAATAGCGGCGCAGGTACAAGCGTTTGCCCGATAACACCAAAGGTCGGTCACGCACGTTGTCACGGCTGTCAGCGGCCAGGGCGACCAGGTTGCTGGCGGCCAGCACCTTGCACCAATGAGCACCGTCCAGCGATCCGAGCAATTGCGACGGCAACAGCATGGCGCCGCCTTGTACGTCACCTTCGGGCGGTAATGACAGGGCGAAGTCCGGTTCTTTCAGCGTCTCGAACAGGTCGAGGCAGACATGCCCGTGGCCCAACTGGTGGCTGGTCAACGCGGCTGCCAGCAACACCAACGGATCATCCTCCGGTGCCAGCTCATGCAGAAACGCCACAAAGGCTTTGTCCAGCGCGCGCAGCCAGCCACGTTCGACCCAGCGCGTGAGCAGCAACAGCAAATCGTCGGCACGACTCAGCGGCGCCAGATCGGCCAGGCTTTCGGCTGCCAGCGATGTCGGCAGCAAATCGGCGAATGAGCGATTCATAACAGTACTCCCTGTTCCCAGGCGGGCTCGGCCTTGGGTTCTGGCTTGCCCTGGAACAGCCTGTCCAGACGCTCGATCAGTTCTCTTGGCGGACGGGTGAAAAACACACCCTGGCTGGCCGCACGCGTACCCCGCAGAAACAGGTACAACGCACCGCCGACATGCCGGTCGTAGTCGTAATCGGCGAGCCGCGCCTTGAGCTGGCGATGCAGGGCCAACAGATACAACACGTATTGCAGGTCATAGCGGTTGTCGAGAATCGACTGTTCCATGGCCGGCACGGTGTAGGCCGCATCATCGGCGCCAAGCCAGTTGGATTTGTAGTCGGCAACGTAATAGCGGCCGTCGTGCTCGAACGTCAGGTCGATGAAGCCCTTGAACATGCCGTTGAGCAGCACCGGCTCGGCGGCCACCCGGGCCACGCCGCCATGGGTGTACTGGCACACCAGCGCATCGAGCTTGAGCACATCGACCTTGTGGCTGGCGAACCAGAATTCCATCTCGACCTGGTATTGCGTCAACTGCGCGAATATCACCGGCGCCTGATCGGCCCCCAGTTGCAACGGCGACTTGAGCAGATGCTGCAGCCAGTCACTCAGCGTGGTGATCCAGCCCTCCCAGCCTCGGCGATTGCAGCGACGGGCAATGGCGTCGATCACCTCTTGGGGTGCCGCGGCAAACCCCTCGCCCCCCGCCCATTCGAGCAGACCATGGAGGAAGGTGCCGGGGTTCGGGCCGCGCGGGAAGCGATGGATATCGCCGCCACTGGCTGCCACTTCCCTGGGAGCCTGCGGGTCGAGACGTTCGTCATCGAACAGTTTTTGCGCCTGCGGACTCTCCGGCGCCTCGTCCGTACCGACACTCAGGGTGTCGCCAATGCGCAATGCGCTGTAAGAGGCGATCCACCAGTTTTCACTGGCCTTGCGTTTGGGGATCAGCGGAGCCAGCAGCGCCGCGTCGTTTTGCGGTGGCTGGTAATGCTCTGTTGTCGCATCAGGCATCTGGGCATACGCCAGCGCCGGGCAGCCCTGTTGCAGGTCGCGCAACCACTGCTGCAACGCCGGGGAGTCGGTCAATGGCGCACCGCCCCCCAACAGATAACCCAGCGCCGATAGATGCAGCACCGAACCGCTGTTGTTGCCGCGCTTGAGGTCAGCCACCCCCAGCCAGCAGGCGTGTTGAGCCCGGGTCAGGGCGACATAGAGCAAGCGCAGATCCTCGGCCAGACGCTCATCGTCGGCCAGGGCAATCAATTCTGCCGTTGGCTTCAACGTGACCTGGGCATGGCCTGATTCATCGTGGTAGTGCAACGGCAGGCGGCTGCCATCCACCGGCTTCGCCGAGCAGATGAACGGCAGGAACACCAAGGGGTATTCGAGGCCTTTGGACTTGTGGATGGTCACGACCTTGACCAATTGCTCATCACTTTCCAGACGCAGGATCTGCTCCTCGCCCGCCTGCCCGGACAACGCCAGATGCTCGGACAAATGCCGGATCAGCGCTTGTTCGCCATCGAGTTCGGCGGCGGCCTGTTGCAGCAATTCGGACAGGTGCAGGAGGTTCGTCAAGACCCGCTCGCCGTCACTGCGGGCGATCAGCGCCTGGGGCAGACGGAAGTCGTGTAGCAAACGGCGCAGCATCGGCAGCACACCCTGCTTGCGCCAGACTTCGCGATAGCCACGGAACTGCATAACACGGGATTCCCAGGCCAACTCGTCCTGATTCAGCCGCTCCAACTCGGTCAACGAAAGGTTCAAGGTGATACTGGCCAACGCGGCCCGTAGCGGGCGCTCGACATCCGGCTCGGCGCAGGCCTTGAGCCAGGTCAGCACGTCGTGCGCCTCCTGGGCGGCGAACACCGAGTCCTTGTCCGACAGGTAGACACTGCGCACGCCTCGCGCAGCCAATTCGCCACGCACCGCCTGCGCTTCCTTGCCATCGCGTACCAGGATGGCGATGTCCGCCGGTAGCAGGCCCCTGAAGGCTTTGCCGTCCTGGGTGAACCCCGCTTGCCCCTGCTGTCCACCATTGAGCAATGCCGTGATTTCACTGGCGCAGGCCGCCGCCAGATGTTGCCGGTACACGGCGCCGGACAACGGTTGTTCGGCCGGCAAGTGCCAGATGTTCAAGGCCGGGACTGCCTGATCATTTATATGCAGGACTTCTTTGCGGCCCTGGGAGGCCACCGGCATGAACGGAACCGGGTTATTGCCATTCGGCTCCCGAAAGAGGAATGCGCCCCGTCCCGACTCCCGGGCTTCGGCACGCTCGAACACATGGTTCACCGCGTTGACCATGCCATGGCTTGAGCGGAAGTTGGTGCCCAGGGTGTGCAGGCGGCCGGTGGTGGCCTGACGGGCGCGCAGGTAGGTATGGATGTCGGCACCGCGAAAAGCGTAGATCGCCTGTTTCGGGTCGCCGATCAGGAACAGGCCGCACTCGGGGCTGTTCTCTTCAATGCGGTAGATGCTCTCGAAGATCCGGTATTGCACCGGGTCGGTGTCCTGGAACTCATCGATCAGGGCGACCGGAAACTGTTCACGAATCAGGGTGGCCAGGCGCTCGCCACCGTCGGACTGCAAGGCCGCATCAAGGCGCAGCAGCATGTCGTCGAAACCCATTTCCGCACGACGGCGTTTCTCTTCCTCGAATCGTGCCCCGACCCAGCGGGCGGCATGTTGCAGCACGGCGGCATCGGGCGTTGGCAACCCGTCGAGACAGGCCTTGAGGCCGGCCATCGCATCGAGCCCCGGATGTCGAGGCGCTTCGCCCTTCCAGGCTTCGGCCATGCCATCAGGGGTCAGGCGCGTGAAGCCGGTGCCGATATCCAGTTGCTCGAGGGATTCGTCCTCGGCCCAGGCTTTGATTTTTTCGAACCAGGGCTCGAAATAGCGTGCCTGCATCTTGCGACCGTCGACAGCCTTGCTGGCAACGCCTTCGTGGCAAATGGCAAGCAACTCGTCCGCCCACTGCGGCCAGGGCTTCTTGAGTTCGATCAGGGCAGCCCGTCGCTCTTGCAAGCATTGCGAAATCACCTCGGCAGGCTCTTTCCCCTCCAGCGTATCGCGCTCGCTGGCGAACAGCGCACGAATCCGCGGCAGCAGCGCCGCCGGACCGCCCCAATTGCTGCGCACCCAATTCAGCGCATCACCTTGCATCGGGTAGCAGAACAGCCGCCAGTAATCGCGCAGGACTTCCCCCAGCAAGTCGCTGTGGTCGGTTTCCAGGGTCTGGGTAAACAGGCTGCCGCTGTCGAAGGCGTGCTCGCGCAACATGCGCTGGCACCAACTGTGGATAGTCGACACCGCTGCCTCGTCCATCCATTGGGCGGCGATATCCAGGCGGTTTGCGCACCCGGGCCATTGCTCGGGCAAATACTGAGCACGCAGCTCGGCAATCAGGCTGTCGGGGGCCGGCGTTTCATCGCGGAAAAAGCGTGCGGCCTCGGCGAGTCGCGTGCGAATGCGCTCGCGCAACTCTTTAGTGGCGGCGTCGGTAAAGGTCACGACGAGGATTTGCGGCGGCAAGAGCTCACGTCCGAAGCCACTGTCTTCGCCGCCATTGCCAAGCACCAGGCGCAGGTACAACGCGGAAATGGTGAAAGTCTTACCGGTCCCGGCGCTGGCTTCGATCAGTTGACTGCCACGCAGCGGAAACGCCAGGGCCAGCGGTGTCTTTGTACTCATCAACGCGACTCCTCGCTGGACAGTGAACGCCAGGGTGCTTCAAGTAGCGGGCGATAGAGCGCATCACACCAGTCGGGGAAGGTTTCATCGGCGGTCAGGGCATCGTAATCGGCGAATTGGCGTGCGAGTGCCGGACTTTCGCGTCGCTCTCCGTCCGTCGTCTGCCCGTCGCCTTCATAGGCCTTGCGCGCAGCGGCCGCGGCTTTGACCGGGTCGGTTTGCCCCAGCCACGCGAAGGCGGTCTTGACCGCGATCGGCAGTGGCTGGCGCATACCCGACTGCCAGGCCATCAACAGGTCACCGAGAATTTTCCGTGCCGTGGACTGGTCCATCGGTGCGAGCAACAGGCTGTCGTCGCTGGCCACCAGTGCAGTGGTCAACACCATGCCACTGGCACAGGCCACCAGATGCGTGAGCCACGGGCGCGTCAGTCGATGCCATTTGCGCGATTTGATCGAGCCGATACTGTTGGGGATCGTCGTGACAGACAGCAAACCACCATCAGCACGCTGATGCAGGCCGCTGAGCCAGCCCTCGACGTGCAGGCCTTGCAGTTCAAGATTGACGGGCAACGCACTGCTGAGCGGTGTCGGCCACAAAGCCAGGAGCTGTTGGTGACGTTGCAGCAAGTCGGGCAGTGGTTCGATCAATTCACGTTGCAGGCACTCACCGAAACCGGCCATGGGCAGCAGCCCGCTGTTTTGCAGGCGTTTGGCCTGATCCTCCAGTGCCTGTCCGGTATGTTCCGGATCTGCCAGTGCCGCCTCGAGCAAACGGTCGCTGAGGCTGTAACGCTGCAACGCATCCAGGACAAAAGGCTCTTCATCGGCCAACGGCACTTCAGCCGCCTCGAAGAAGACTTTCAGTCGCTGGCTGAAAAAGTGCCGTACCGGATTGCGCAGGAAATCCTGCAGCTGACCGAGGCTGAGGGGTTCGTCCTGAACGTGAGGCCCGAGCACTTCGGCGCTCGCCTGTTGCTCTGCCGCTTGATGAAGGACCTGCCATTCGGTGGCATAGCTGAACGACTCATCCCCTTCGTGAAAGTAGCGGGCGCTGAAAGGCTGCAAGGGGTGTTCCCGGGTCATGGCTTCAAGCAGGTCCTCGCTACTTTGTGCCAATCGCCAACCGCTGGCCAAGTGGTCACGCAACTGGCCGATCAATACCGACGCCGGCCTCTCGCTGTTGTCGCGGATGCTGCGGCCCACCCAACTGATGTAGAGCTGATCACGCGCCGACAGCAAGGCTTCCAGTAGCAGGTAACGGTCATCTTCGCGCCGGGAGCGATCGCCTGGCCGGTAATCACTGCCCATCAGATCGAAATCCAGCGGCGGTTGCGCACGCGGATAATCGCCGTCATTCATGCCCAGCAGGCAGACCAGTTTGAACGGGATAGCGCGCATGGGCATCAAGGTGCAGAAGTTCACCGCACCGGCCAGGAAGCGTTGGGACAAACGCCCCTGATCCAGGCCTGCAAGCCAGGCTTCACGAACGACCGTCAGCGGCAATTCGTCCTGCAAGCCGACGGACTCGCAGGTCTCGAGCCAGGTCTCGCGCAGCTCTTCGAGCTGGGCCAGCAAGTAGTCATCGTGTTCGTTGCTGGCGAGGAAGAACAACTGCACCAACGCCTGCAAGCGCAAACCCCATTGGCGCGGCGGTGCAGGCTGAGAGAGTTCGTGGTGAGCCACTTCCAGCGCGTCCAGCAGAGCAACCAGCGGACCAATGAGCGCAGCGTCCAGACCACCGATCTCGTCGTAGGGTTCAATACCCTCATAGGCATCGGCGCTGCCAACGGCATAACCGAGCAACATCCGCCGCAAGCCGAAACGCCAGCTGTTTTGCTCCAGTTCA
Source organism: Pseudomonas sp. GM33 (assembly GCF_000282295.1). Lineage (NCBI taxonomy): Bacteria > Pseudomonadati > Pseudomonadota > Gammaproteobacteria > Pseudomonadales > Pseudomonadaceae > Pseudomonas > Pseudomonas sp. GM33. Next base: position 1,809 of record NZ_AKJO01000048.1, on the reverse strand, counting down.
TTGGGCAGCCCGAGCCCGGCACGTTGCTCGGCATTCATGCCCCAGCGAATGCCGGCACCTTCGATCCAGCGGTGCAGGGTCGGCAGGTCACGCTCCTCGACACCAAAGCGGGCGCGCAGTGCCGGGACGTCCAGCAGGTCGAGAATCTCACTGACGGGGAATCGGCTGTCCGGCAGCTTGAGCAGGTGCTCGACCGCAATCAACAGTGGATCGCGACCACGCTGGCCCTGGTCCGCCAGCGTAAACGGAATGAAGCGCGGGTCCTGACGGTCGAGCTGGCCAAACACGGCACGAATGTGCGGGGCGTAGCTGTCGATGTCCGGGACCATGACGATGATGTCCCGGGGGCGCAATGCCGGATCGGCACTGAAGCGCGCAAGCAGTTGGTCGTGGAGAATCTCGACTTCTCGCTGGGCGCTGTGGGCAATGTGAAAACGGATCGATTCGTCCGTCTGCAGATCGATGGCCGGCCAGCGCTCCCGAGTCTCGTTGAGGGGACGCAACTCGAGGATGTCATCCTGCAACTGGTTGAGCACATTCAGCGGCTGACCGTCACTGAACAGGTCGATGCGCCCGTCACGAAATGCGGAGCGATAGCTGTTGGGATCGTCGTAACTGTCGAGCAGGTTGATATAGTCCCGCCCCTGTTTACCCCAGGCAGCCAGCAGCGGGTGAGCATGCTGGTGCAGGGTTTGCGGATCGATCACTACCGGCATGCCGCTCTTGCGGGCCTGTCGCTTGTATTGATGCCGCAACAGGTCTTTATCGGCGACGATGTCCGCCCAATGGTGACGACACGGGTTATGTACGCACAGCAGGACCTGACTGAATCGTGCCAGCCCCGCCAGTGCTTCCAGGGCTTGGGCAGGCAGCGAAGAAATGCCGAAAACGATCACTCGCGAGGGCAATCCCTGGGGAGCTGTTTCGAGGTTGTTGATGCGCTCGACGAATCGCTGATGAACCCCGGCACGGCTTTGCGCCATGCCTTGCTCTCCGACATCCAGCAAGAGTGCGCGCCATAACTCTGCCTGCCAGCAATTGGCCGGCGTCAGGGCCTTGGCCTCGCCCCTGGCGCTTCTTGTCTGATGTCGACCTTCAGCCCAGTCTTCAAGCCAGTCAGCTCGATAGACCTGGTACTGGTCGAACAGGTCCGCCAGACGCTCAGCCAATTGATAGCGTTTGCGCAGATCGGTGTCATGAGTCAGGAAGCGCTGCAGCGGCTCGAAGTGTGGCTGGTTGATCAATTGCGGCAGCAGGCGCATCAGTCGCCAGGTCAGCGGGGCTTTATCGAGCAGGGACTTGGCCGGAATTTCATCGCGTCCAAGGACCATGCGATAGAGCTGCCACATGAAACTGCCGGGCAACTGCACGTCGATGGCGGCGGCAATGCCGCAGCCGCCCATGTCGTCTTCTTCGGCATCTTCCGCCAGGGCCAGCTTCAGCCATTGGGCAATGCCATTGCTTTGTACCAACGCGATTTCATTCTCCAGGGGAGCCAGCGGGTAGCGCCGCATCCAGCTGACCACCAGGCTGCGCAACTCGTCCAGGCGGTTGCCGTGAACCACCATGAATCCAGCACTGAGGGACGTTGCGTCCGGCATAAGGCTTCCTTGGAAAATGCAAATTCGAGGGACGACTTTAGCATTTGTAGGAGCGAGCTCGCTCGCGAAGGTCGTCAACGATGACGGGGGGTTGTCTGGGGTAACGCGGTGCCCTGAAGTTCTTCGTCGGAACGCCGCCCGGAGCAGGCTCGCTCCTACAGGGAACAGCGTTTGAGGTGTACGGAGGCGCAAAAACAAAACCCCAACT
>NZ_AKJO01000047.1:0-10633 GCF_000282295.1 Pseudomonas sp. GM33 | reverse complement strand
CTCCCACAGTTCTATCGCATAATGGCTGGCCCTGGCGGCGTGTCAGGGGATGTATTGGGGAGCTCGGGAATTGTTGATCAGGTGGCAGGGGGTGGCATTTTTGCTACTCGGCGCACTATCAGGCTGTGGCAACAGTGACGCCCTGGAAAGCTTCGGCGGCCCGACCATGGGTAGCACTTATTCGATCAAGTACGTACGCCATGCCGGCCTTCCAGCACCTGGCGAAGTCCGTGTCCAGGTCGAGCAAATCCTCGCTGACGTGGACCGGCAAATGTCGACTTACCGCAGCGACTCGGACATCGAACGCTTCAATGCATTACCAGCCAACCGCTGTCAGGCAATGTCGGCGTCGATCCTCAAGTTGGTCCGCGTGGGCGAGCAACTGTCCGTGCAGAGCGAGGGTTCCTACGACCTGACGGTGGAGCCGCTGCTGAACCTCTGGGGGTTTGGTCCGCAGGCCCGGGAGGAGAAGGTCCCGACCGCCGACGCGCTCGCTGAAGCACGCCAGCGCGTCGGCCACCAGCACTTGCGCATCGATGGCGACAATTTGTGCAAGGACGCCGCCGTGGAGGTCGATTTCAACAGCATCGCCGCCGGTTATGCGGTGGACACGATTGCTACAAGGCTCGAGGCGATGGGCATCCACGACTACCTCGTGGAGGCGACGGGCGAGCTCAAGGCGGCCGGCAAGAAGCCCGACGGTTCGCCGTGGCGCATTGCCCTGGAAGAGCCGCGCGATGACCAGCAGGTGGAAGAGCGCATTGTTGCGGTCGACGGTTATGGCCTGTCCACTTCCGGCGACTACCGGAATTATTTCGAGCAGGGCGGACAGCGTTTTTCCCACACCTTCGATGCCCGCACCGGTGCGCCCGTCTCACACGCCCTGGCGTCCGTCACGGTGATTCATCCTTCAGCACTGATGGCCGATGGCTTATCGACCCTGTTGCTGATTCTCGGCCCGGAGCGCGGTTGGGACTTCGCGGAAAAACACGATATCGGCGCATTTTTTGTGATTCGTGCCGATACAGGTTTCGTCACACGCAGCAGTCACGCTTTTGAACGCCTAGGTGGCAAAAAAACCGAGTGATTGCGGCGATTTGAGCATTGAAAACTGGCGTTGTAGTGCAGGCAAAAGTAGCCTACGACGCGACCAAGGGTTAATGTGCCCGGCGTTGACGCTTCTATAGACTGTGTCCGGGTGCTGCACTGGCCCCAAATTGTTCCTTCATGCCACAGATTGGCGTGATTTAGCCGCAGGTGCCGAGGGTGCCGCGGCCTGTTCTGAGGAGTACGCATGGCTGTCTACAACTACGACGTGGTGGTGTTGGGTTCCGGCCCGGCGGGGGAAGGCGCGGCAATGAACGCCGCCAAGGCAGGGCGCAAGGTGGCGATGGTCGATAGCCGTCGCCAGGTCGGCGGCAACTGCACTCACTTGGGCACCATCCCGTCCAAGGCACTGCGTCACTCGGTGCGGCAGATCATGCAGTTCAACACCAACCCGATGTTCCGTGCCATTGGTGAGCCGCGCTGGTTCTCGTTCCCGGACGTGTTGAAAAGCGCCGAAAAAGTCATCTCCAAGCAAGTCGCTTCGCGTACCGGCTACTACGCTCGCAACCGCGTCGACGTGTTCTTCGGCACCGGCAGCTTCGCCGACGAGCAAACCATCGAAGTGGTCTGCGCCAACGGCGTGGTCGAGAAACTGGTGGCCAAGCACATCATCATCGCCACCGGTTCGCGTCCATATCGCCCGGCGGACATCGATTTCCACCACCCGCGTATCTACGATAGCGACACCATCCTCAGCCTCGGCCACACCCCGCGCAAACTCATCGTTTACGGCGCAGGCGTGATCGGTTGCGAATACGCCTCGATCTTCAGCGGCCTGGGTGTGCTGGTCGAGCTGGTGGACAACCGTGGCCAGTTGCTGAGCTTCCTGGACTCGGAAATCTCCCAGGCCCTGAGCTATCACTTCAGCAACAACAACATCACCGTTCGCCACAACGAAGAGTATGACCGCGTCGAAGGCGTGGACAACGGCGTGATCCTGCACCTCAAGTCCGGCAAGAAGATCAAGGCCGACGCCTTGCTCTGGTGCAACGGCCGTACCGGCAACACCGATCAGTTGGGCCTGGAAAACATCGGCGTGAAGGTCAACAGCCGTGGCCAGATCGAAGTCGACGAGGCGTATCGCACCTGCGTGCCGAATATCTATGGCGCCGGTGACGTGATCGGCTGGCCGAGCCTGGCCAGTGCCGCCCACGACCAGGGCCGTTCGGCCGCTGGCAGCATTGTCGACAACGGCAGCTGGCGTTTCGTGAATGACGTGCCGACCGGCATCTACACCATTCCGGAGATCAGCTCGATCGGCAAGAACGAGCAGGAGCTGACCCAGGCCAAGGTGCCGTACGAAGTCGGCAAGGCGTTCTTCAAGAGCATGGCGCGGGCGCAGATTGCCGGCGAGCCGCAAGGCATGCTGAAGATCCTGTTCCACCGTGAAACCCTGGAAGTGCTGGGCGTTCACTGCTTCGGTTATCAGGCGTCGGAGATCGTGCACATCGGTCAGGCGATCATGAACCAGCCGGGCGAACAGAACACGCTGAAGTATTTCGTCAACACCACGTTCAACTACCCGACCATGGCCGAAGCCTATCGGGTCGCGGCGTACGACGGCCTCAACCGGCTTTTTTGAGCGGCTCCGGCCGGTGGCCTGAGCCGGCCGGGGAGACCGATTTCAGCAATTCTCGAGCGTGGCGGTGGCCAAACCGGGAAAGTCTGTAATCAGGCTGTCAACGCCGAAGTCGGCGAGTCTGCGCATCAGCGCAGGCTCGTTGACGGTCCACACCGACACATGCAACCCCTGACGCTGCGCCTTTTGCAGGCGTTCCGGCGTACACAGGGTCCAGTTCAGCGCCAGAATCTCACAGCCATAACTGGCCGCGACCTTCAGCGGGTCGAGCCAGGCGTACTCCGCCACCAGTCCGCGGGACACGTCCGGCACCAGTTCCAGCGCAGCCTTCAGCACTTCACGGGAGCTCGAGGTGATGGTCACCTTGTCCATCAGGCCATGACGCTGGACCATTTCGCGAATCGCCAGCACGGTGGTCGCGGCACGCATCCGTGATGCGCTCTTGACTTCCAGCTGCCAGTGATCGAAGTCGCACTTCTCGAACAGTTCTTCCAGCGTCGGAATCGGGCACGGCTTGATCCAGCCCGGGCCACCCTTGCGCGCGTCATAGGTCACAAGCTCTGCCGCCGTGTGTTCGACGACCTTGCCGCGACGGTCCGTGGTGCGCTTGAGGGTCGGGTCGTGGATGACCATCAACTCGCCGTCCCTGGACAGGTGCAGGTCCAGTTCGCAGCGACGCACGCCGTGCTTGAGACATTCCTGAAAGCTGGTCAGGGTGTTTTCCGGTGCTTCGCCCTTGGCGCCGCGATGGCCGTAGATGAGGGTCACGGTTCTTCCTTAAATTAATTGCCTGATTCGAGATGTTCGCGGGCCAGGCGTCGTTCCTGGGCCTGCTTCTGCAAGATGTGGCGGGCCAACAGTTGGCGCTGGGCGTCGGTCAGGTGTTCGAACTCGGTGCCGACGTCGTAGCCATCGCCCTTGCGGTCGCAATGGGTGACACGGGCGCGCAGCAGCAGGCCCAGGGCTTGTGGCATCAGCACCAGCTTGACCGACAGGTGTGCGCCGGCGGCGATGGGCGATGGGTGCTGAAAGTCGATACCGCCTTCGGAAATGATCACCGGCTGCGGTTTGCCGATCTGCCCGAGCACGGTGATAGCAATCACCTGGCTCAGCAAATCGATGCGTTTGTTCTGTGATTTCAAGAATGCCGCAATGTTGCGGTCGCGCTCATTGATCTGGCGCAACAGGTGCTGCGACTCGAATTCACTGAGGTGCAGTTCGCTGAGCAAGTTGAAGAGTGGGGAAGCATCCTGCAACACTTCCTGGCCCGCGGCTTCAGAAGCGGACAGGGGCCGAATTTCCAGTGCGATCGTATCCTCGATACGGTAGTATTCGCGGCGATCTTCTTCATCTAATGTCGACATGGCGAACCCATGGTAGCGGCGGTGGTCTGAGTGTAAAGCTGGTTATCGACCCCCGCCACAAGGACGTTCCTTTTCCCTCCGAACAAGCCCCGACATGTTCAGACCTCTCTTCGTATTTATCGGCACGCGTTACACCCGTGCAAAGCGTCGCAATCATTTTGTGTCATTCATTTCCCTGACTTCGATGATCGGGCTCGCCCTTGGCGTGGTCGTGATGATCGTGGTGTTGTCGGTGATGAACGGCTTCGATCATGAGATGCGCACCCGCGTGCTGGGCATGGTGCCCCACGCGACCATCGAGTCCGGCGAGCCGATCAGCGATTGGCAAAGCCTGGCGGCCAAGGTCAGGCAGAACCCGCAAGTGACGGCCGTGGCGCCGTTTACGCAAATGCAGGGGTTGCTGACCAATAACGGCAAGGTCTCGAAGGTCCTGCTCAATGCCATCGACCCGGCGCAAGAGCGGCAGGTGTCGATCATCGATCACTTCATGACCCAGGGCAAACTCGATGACCTGGTGCCGGGCGAGTTCGGCATCGTCATCGGCGACAAAGCCGCAGCCAAGCTCGGTGCGGTCATCGGCGACAAGCTGACCTTCGTCGCGCCGGAGGTCACCGTGACCCCGGCCGGGATGTTCCCGCGCATGAAACGCTTTACCGTGGTCGGCATTTTCCATGTCGGCGCCGGTGAGCTCGATGGCTACCTGGGCGTCACCAACCTGCAGGACCTGGCCCGGCTGCATCGCTGGAAACCGGATCAGGTCCAGGGCCTGCGCCTGAAGTTCGACGACCTGTTCCAGGCGCCGCGCACCGCGTGGAGCATCGCCCGCGACCTCGGCGAAGATCGTTTCTATGCTCGCGACTGGACCCGCACCCACGGCAACCTGTATCAGGCGATCCGCATGGAAAAAGCCATGATCGGCCTGTTGCTGCTTCTGATCGTTGCCGTCGCGGCGTTCAACATCATTTCCACGCTGGTGATGGTGGTGAACGACAAGAAGGGCGACATCGCGATCCTGCGCACACTGGGCGCCACGCCGGGCACGATCATGCGCACCTTCATGGTGCAGGGCACGGTCATTGGCGTGGTCGGCACGGCCATTGGCGCCGTGGTCGGGATCTTTGCCGCATTGAATGTCAGTGCCGCGATCTCGGCCCTCGAAGGCCTGATCGGCCACAAATTCCTCAACGCCGACGTGTACTTCATCGATTACCTGCCGTCGCAAGTGCAGAGCCAGGACGTTGTCATGGTCTGCGCCGCCGCGTTGATCCTGAGTTTCCTCGCCACCCTGTATCCAGCCTGGCGTGCCGCGCGCACCCAGCCTGCGGAGGCGCTACGTTATGAGTGAGTCGGGCATGAGTGAAAAAGCAATCTTGAGCTGCCGCAACCTGGGCAAATCCTACGAGGAAGGTCCGGAGTCGGTAGAGGTCCTGGCCGGGCTGCAACTGGAAATGCATCCGGGCGAGCGTGTGGCGATTGTCGGCAAGTCGGGCTCGGGCAAAAGTACCTTGCTCAACCTGTTGGGCGGCCTCGATACGCCGACCAAGGGCAGCGTCTGGCTCGATGGCGAAGAACTGTCGGCGCTGAGCGAGAAGAAACGCGGCCTGCTGCGTAACCGAGCCCTGGGCTTCGTGTACCAGTTCCACCACCTGCTGCCGGAATTCACCGCGCTGGAAAACGTCTGCATGCCGCTGCTGATCGGCAAGACCGCGATCCCGCAAGCGCGTCAGCGTGCCACGGCGCTGCTGGAGCGGGTAGGGCTGGGCCACCGGCTGGAACACAAACCGGCCGAATTGTCCGGTGGTGAGCGTCAGCGCGTGGCCATCGCCCGCGCCCTGGTCAACACACCAGGCCTGGTGATGCTCGACGAGCCGACCGGCAACCTCGACGCCCACACCGCCCAGGGCATTCAGGACTTGATGCTGGAACTCAGCACCTCGATGCGCACGGCGTTCCTGGTGGTGACCCACGACATGAACCTGGCCCGCCAGATGGACCGCGTCCTGCACCTGCAGGAAGGTTGCCTTACGCCCATCTGATTGGCTGCAACCCGATGCCTGGAAAGGCGTCGGGTCTTTTATTTTTATACGGTGCCCCAGCGAATGTTCAGACCGTTATCGATCTTTATCGGCACGCGCTATACCCGCGCCAAGCGTCGTAATCGCTTTGTTTCCTTCATCTCGATGACCTCGATGATCGGCCTCGCCCTGGGCGTGCTCGCCATGATCGTGGTGTTGTCGGTGATGAACGGCTTCCAGCGTGAAATGAGCTCGCGCATCCTCGGCATGGTGCCGCATGCCACCATCGTCGGCGTCAACCCGATTGACGACTGGAAGCCCGTGGCAGCGGCCGCGATGAAAAACCCGGAAGTGACGGCGGCGGTGCCGTTTACCGAAATGGAAGGCATGCTGTCCTACAAGGGCACGATGCAGCCCATCCAGGTCAGTGGTGTCGACCCGGCGCTGGAAGGCCAGGTGTCGATCGTTGCCAAGCACATCGTCCAGGGCAGTCTCGAGGCCCTGAAACCGGGCGAATTCGGCGTGGTGATCGGCGAGATCACGGCGCGGCGCTTCCGCCTGAACGTCGGCGACAAGATCACCCTGATCGTGCCGGAAGTCAGCAATGCGCCGGGCGGCATTACCCCGCGGATGCAACGGCTGAATGTGGTCGGCGTGTTCAAGGTCGGTGCCGAGCTGGATGGCACCATGGCCCTGATCCACATGGCCGATGCCGCGCAGATGCAGCACTGGGAGCCGAATCAGGTGCAGAGCGTGCGCCTGGCGGTGAAGGACCTGTACGCCGCACCGCAAGTGTCGAGCGACATCGCCACGGGGCTGGGTGCCGCCTACAAGGCTGACGACTGGACCCACACCCAGGGCAGCCTGTTCAGTGCGATGAAGATGGAAAAAACCATGATCGGCCTGCTGTTGCTGATGATCGTCGCGGTGGCGGCGTTCAACATCATCGCGACCCTGATCATGGTGGTGAACGACAAGGGCGCGGACATCGCGATCCTGCGCACTATCGGTGCCACGCCACGGCAGATCATGGCGATCTTCATGGTGCAGGGCACGGTGATCGGTATTGTCGGCACCTTGATTGGCGGTGTGTTGGGCGTGATTGCCGCGCTGAACGTCAGCCAGATCGTGGGCTGGATCGAGCGGGTCAGCGGGCAGCACATCTTCAGTTCGGACGTGTATTTCGTCAGCAACCTGCCGTCCGAGCTGCAAGGCGGGGATGTGCTGCTGATCTGCTCTGCCGGGTTTGTCTTGAGCTTCCTCGCCACCGTTTACCCGGCGTGGCGTGCGGCGAAGATCGAACCGGCTCACGCCTTGCGCTATTCGTAAGCCGTTACACCGCTTTCGCGAGCAAGCCCGCTCCCACACTGGAATGCGTTCCCCTGTGGGAGCGGGCTTACCCGCGAAGAGGCCGGAACTGCTGGCCTCAATCTCCCCTTGGCAACTCAATCACAAACCGCGTCCACCCATTCTCCGATTCGCAACGAATCTGCCCGCCATGGGCGCGGATGATCGACTGCGTAATCGCCAGCCCCAATCCCGCATGTTCACTGCTGCCTTCGCGACGTGCAGGATCGGCCCGATAAAACCGGTCAAACAGGCGCGGTAATAGATCTTCGGAAATCTGTTGGCCCGTATTTTCAACGGTCAGGCGCAATTCTTTTGGCTGCTCGACAATCCGCACCCGAACTTCGCCATCAACCGGTGTAAACCGCAATGCATTGTCCAGCAGATTGGACAGCGCCCGACGCAACATGCTGCGATCACCTTCCATGTGCGCGTTACCGTCACGGCTCAATTTCACCCGGGCGTCCTCTGCCAGCGGCGCAAAAAACTCCAGCAGCAGATCCGCTTCCAGTCCCAGCTCCAAGGGCTCGCGCTTGGGCATCAACAGGCCATGGTCAGCCTTGGCCAGATACAGCATGTCGTTGACCAGTTGCGCCATCCATTGCAGCTCCTCGAGGTTGCTGTGCAGGGCTTCGCGGTAGTCCTCGATGGGGCGGGGGCGGGTGAGGGTGACCTGGGTGTGGGTCAGCAGGTTCGATAATGGCGTACGCAATTCATGGGCGATGTCGGCAGAGAACGCGGACAGGCGCTGAAAAGAGTCGTCGAGGCGTCCGAGCATGGCGTTGAAGTTGTGGGCCATGTCCGCCAGTTCCGGTGGCATGTTTTCTTCAGGCAACCGCATGTTCAGCGATTGCGCGGAAACACCGCTGGCGACCGCACTGATGCGTCGCAACGGGCGCAAGCCGCTGCGCGCCGCCCAAGCCCCGAGCAGTGCGGTGGCCAGGGCTGACAGGCCGACGGTCAGCCAGATCAGATGCTGCATGCGTTGCAGAAAGTGCTGGTGGTGGGTGATGTCCAGCAGCAGGGTCAGTTGCGGCGAATCGGGCTTGTCCGCAACAAGCGGCGCATTCAGCACGCGGTAATCCATGCCTTCATGGCTCACCGTCGACAATCCGGGCTGGCGCGGCAATAGCGGCGGAATGTCTGACGAGCTGTCATACCAGCGCTGACCGTCGCTGCCGGTGATGCGCAGTGACAGATCAGCCTGCCGGCTCAGCTCCTCCGTCAGCTTCACTTCGCTGTCACTCGATTGAAAGTCGTGCAGGGCCCGACGCAAGCCCGTCAGCTTGCTGTCCAGCAATTGCTGGTCGAGCTCAACAAAGTGCGCCTCACTGGCGCGGCTGAACAGCACCCCAGCGAACAACGACACCACGGCGGTGCAAGCGGCAAACAACAGCGCCAGGCGGCTGCTCAAGGAGAGACGACGCATCAGGCAGGGCGCTCTTCAAGCACGTAGCCCATGCCGCGCACGGTGTGGATCAGCTTGTTGGGGAATTCGTCGTCGATCTTCAGGCGCAGGCGGCGGATCGCCACCTCGATGACATTAGTGTCGCTGTCGAAATTCATGTCCCAGACCTGGGACGCAATCAGCGACTTGGGCAGGACTTCGCCCTGGCGGCGCAGGAGCATTTCCAGCAGGGCGAACTCCTTGGCGGTCAGGTCGATCCGCTGGCCGCTGCGTTCGACCCGGCGCCGGATCAGGTCCAGGCGCAAATCGGCCAGTTGCAGGCTGGTCTCCTGAGGTGTCGCGCTACCACGACGCAGCAGGCTGCGGACCCGGGCCAGCAGTTCGGAGAACGCAAACGGCTTGACCAGATAGTCGTCGGCGCCCAGTTCGAGGCCGTGAACCCTGTCTTCCACGGCGTCGCGCGCTGTCAGAAAAAGTACCGGCGTGTCCAGGCCGGCGCTGCGCACGGCTTGCAGAATCTGCCAGCCATCACGGCCAGGCAGCATCACATCGAGAATCAGCAGGGCATACTCGCCGCTGAGGGCCAGTTGCTGGCCGGTGCTGCCGTCGGCCACCAGTTCCGCGTTGAATCCGGCCTCGGCCAGACCCTGGCGCAGGTAGTGGCCGGTTTTCGGTTGGTCTTCGACAATCAGCAGTTTCATGGGCGACTCATGGCAAATGGAACGAACGCTTTATACCGTGGGCAGCGTTCATACAGGTCAACCTGACAAAGTTGTAATCTGGCTGTCAGGTTACGGGCAGTGGCAGCAGTTTAGAGTTTTCTTCATGCCGAGCCTTATCTTGTTGGAGTACGAAGATGTTTTCACGCAAATCCCTGGCGCAAATCCTCTGTTTGCTGGCGCTGAGCTCACCGGTGTGGGCGGACGGCGGACATGCCTACGATTTCGGCCAGCCGGCCCCGGCGGCCAAGGCGACCCGCAGTGTCGAAGTGGTCATGGGGGACATGTCCTTCACGCCGAAGGCCATCGATATCAAGGCCGGGGAAACCGTGCGCTTCGTGCTGGTCAATAAAGGCCAGTTGCTGCATGAGTTCAACCTGGGTGACGCGGCGATGCACGCCAGGCACCAGCAGGAAATGTTGCAGATGCAACAGAGCGGCATGCTGACGCCAACCGGCATGAAGGCCATGGACCACAGCAACATGGCTGGCATGGATCACGGCAAAATGGATCACGGCATGAAGCATGACGACCCCAACAGCGTGCTGGTGGAGCCGGGCAAGACCGCCGAGCTGACCTGGACCTTCAGCAAGGCCACCAACCTTGAGTTTGCCTGCAACATCCCCAGTCATTATCAGGCCGGCATGGTCGGTAAACTGACTGTCAGTCAGTAAGCACTCAAAGGCGGGAGCAAAGGCTGATAGAATCCGCTGATTCTTCAGTCAGGTTTCCGCCATGCATCCCGCAGCCGAACACTCGCCGCTGGGCAAGTCCAGCGAATACATCGCCACCTACACGCCGTCCCTGCTGTTCCCGATCCCGCGCACCGCGAAGTGGGCGGAACTCGGCCTGACGGCTGAAACCCTGCCGTACAAAGGCGTGGACTTCTGGAACTGCTTCGAACTGTCCTGGCTGCTGCCGTCGGGTAAGCCGGTGGTGGCGATCGGCGAATTCAGCATTCCGGCGGATTCGCCGAACATCATCGAGTCGAAATCGTTCAAGCTCTATCTCAACTCCCTGAACCAGACGCCGTTTGCCGACACCGCGAGCCTTGAAGCGACGCTGGCCAAGGATTTGTCGGCGGCTGCCGGCAA